>DXIG01000089.1 GCA_019112985.1 Candidatus Butyricicoccus stercorigallinarum
ATTTTTCAAGAGTCAGGGTGCAGCGATTGTCAATGACGCTTCTGACTTTTCCGGAACAAACGGCTGCTATCTCTATCAGGGGCGGGATGTGAAGGAGGACAAGGATAGGTGCTTAAAAGACCAGATACTTGTTATCGCTCCCCATGAAGCATTGATCCCCTCGGACACATGGCTGAAATGCCGGAAAAAGCTCATGGCAAATACCACCTTCCAGCAGGGGCGGAAACCGAAAATCGCTGTTCGGCTGGCCGGAAAAGTCGGAGACAATGCGCTTGTCCAGCATGGCCTCGTCCAGCGCGGGCTTGAAATCGATCTCCGCGCGGTACGACGCCTTGTCCCATTTGCGCATGTGCGACGATGCGCTGAGCACAAGCGGGCCGGAAATGCCAAAGTGCGTGAACAGCATCTCGCCAAATCCGTCGTGCAGCTTTTTGTTGTTTTCAAAGATGGTGAGCGCGACATTTTTGAGCGAAAGCCCCTGCAATCGCGGGCAGTCCTTGCCCGCGCACTCCAGCGGCACGAGCGAGGCGCGCAGCGGCGTCACCGTGTGGCCGAGCGCCTGCGCCCAGCCGTAGCCGTCGCCGGTAGAGCCGGTCAGCGGATAGGATTTGCCGCCCGTGGCGACGATCACGCTGTCCGCGCGCCGCAGCCGGCCGCCCGCCATCACGCCGCTCACCGCGCCGTCCTGCGTGCAGATCCCGGTCACCGCTTCGTGCACGATTGTCACGCCGCAGCGGCGCACCCAGGCGTACAGCGCGTCCACCACATCCAGCGCCCGGTCGGACACCGGGAACACCCGGTTGCCGCGCTCCGTCTTGAGCGGCACGCCCAGCGCCTCAAAAAACGCCATCGTGTCGCGCACGGAAAACGCATCGAGCGCGCTGTACAAAAAGCGCGGATTCTGCGGCACATGCGTCAGAAAGGTCTGCGTGTCGCAGTGGTTGGTGACGTTGCAGCGCCCCTTTCCCGTGATGGCGAGCTTGCGCCCGACTTTTTCGTTGCGTTCAAACAGCAGGACGCGGGCGCCCTGCTGCGCTGCCGTCCCCGCCGCCATCAGTCCGGCCGCGCCCGCGCCGATGACCGCGACGGTTGGTTTATTCGTTGTCGAGTTTTTCATATACCTGATATTCGTCCCAAATCGCTTCCAGCTTGTTGAAGGTGTGGCTGATCTCGCCCTGCTTGCGCATGCCGATGGCGACAATCAGCGCGTTGATGACGCTGAGCGGCGCGACGAGCGAATCGACAAACGAGGCCATGTCGCTCTTGGCGAGCAGCGTGTAGTCCGCCGTCTGGCTGAGCGGCGACAGGCGGCTGTCGGTCAGGGCGATGACGGTCGCCCCCGACTTTTTGGAATATTCCAGCGCCTTCAGCGTGCGCTTGGAGTAGCGCGGAAAGCTGACGCCGAGCACGACGTCGCCCTCGCCGACGCGCAGAATCTGTTCAAAAATCTCGCTGACGCTGTTGGTGTGCACCAGCCGCGCGTTGTCGAACAGCAGATTGAAATAAAATCCCAAAAAGCTGGACAGCGCGGCGGAGGAGCGCACGCCGAGGATGTAGATGTGCTTCGCGCCCAGAATCGCCTCGACCGCGCCCTCAAACGACCGGCGGTCGATCTCGTCGAGCGTCATGCGGATCTTGTCGATGTCCGCCGACAGCACGGTGCGCAGGATGTCCTGGTCGCCCATGCGGTCGCTCGTGACCTCCATGCGCTGTACGGCGGTCAGCTTGTTGCGGATCATCTCCTGCAATGCCTTTTGCAGGTGCGGATAGCCCTCGTACCCCAGCTCCGTGGCAAACCGGACCACGGTGGATTCGCTGACGCCGACCGTCGCGCCCAGCTTGCTCGCCGTCAGAAACGCGGCTTTGTCATAATGCTCAATGATATACTTCGCAATCAACCGCTGTCCCTTGGAAAATTTAGACAGATTATTCTGGATCTTGCTCATTAAATCATTCATAGTTTTTCCTTCTTACCCTCGCATTTTCTTGGTCTCCCATCTATCTTTCATTGTATCTTCTGATGTGAAAAAATGCAAGGGGTTCCGCCTTTTGTTGCAAAAAATACGCATAATCTGCGTCACGGCGCGCTATGCCTGCCCGCTCTGCCGGCGCAGCGCCTCCACCTCCCCGGCGGACAGCTCGCGCCACTGCCCCGGCTTCAGGGCGGGGTCGAGCCGCAGCGCGCCCACAGAGATGCGGCACAGCCGCAGCACCTTAAGCCCGCACTGCGCGCACATTTTGCGGATCTGGCGGTTGCGCCCTTCATGAATGGTGATGTGCAGCACAAAGACGCCGTCCGGCTGCCGGGACACGACGCGCACCCGCGCCGGGCGGATGCGGTAGCCGTCGATCGTCATCGGCTCGGACAGGCCGGGCAGCCGCTGCGCCTGCCCGCGCACCGTGACCTGATACGTCTTGTCGACGTGGTTGCGCGGGTGGGTCAGCGCGTCGAGCAGCGCGCCGTCGTTGGTCAGCAGCAGCAGACCCTCGGAGTACTGGTCGAGCCGGCCGACCGGCAGCACGCGCACCGGACAGCCGCGCACGAGCTGCGCCACCGTCTTGCGGTTTTTCTCGTCCGACATCGTCGTGACGACGCCCGCAGGCTTGTACAGCATGAGGGTGTGCAGCGCCTCGTGTCCGCCGATGCGCCTGCCGTCGACGCGGATGTCGTCCGTCTGCGCGTCCGCGCAGTCGCCCGGCTTCGCGGTCACGCCGTTGACCGTCACCGCGCCGCGCGCCATCAGCTTTTCCGCCGCCCGGCGCGAGCACACGCCCGCCCCGGACAGGATCTTTTGTAATCTCTCCCGCACGTTCCTTCCTCTTTCCACTCGCTCGTTTTTGTCTCACCGAACCTCCCGGCCGCGCACGCGGTCGAGCCACAGCAAAAACCGCTCCCAATAGCCGGTGTCCGCCTGCGTCGCGTCGGCCGCTACCGTGTCAGCGCACAGCAGTTCGGTCTCGCACAGCACCGTACCATCGCACAGCACCTGCGCCAGACCGCACACCGCGCCCCGCTGCACGGGCGCATACACAAACGGCGCGGCAGACAGGCGCAGCTCCGCCTGTTCTCCCGCCAGCAGCGCCGCCGTCAGATCGTCCGCATATACCGCCGCGACGGTTTTGGCCCGCCCGGCCTGCACGGGAATGTCGCAGGCGGTCTCCCCACCGCGCGCCCAGGTCGTCTGCACCGCGCCGTCAAACGCCGCGTCGAGCATCGCGATATGATCGTTCCAGTCGTCGCCGTCGTTCAGCGTCACGGCGACCACCGTGCGCCCCTGCCGCCGCGCCGCGCTGACCAGACAGCGCCCGGCCGTTCGGGTAAATCCCGTCTTGACGCCGATCGCGCCGTCGTACAGCCGCAGCAGCTTGTTGTGGTTGACCATCGTGCGCGCGCCGGACGCATACCGCTCGGTGGCGACGACCTCGGCAAACGTCTCGTTTTGCAGCGCGAACGCCGCAAGCTTTGCCAGCTCATGCGCCGTGGTGTAGTGCGTCTCGCCGTCCAGCCCGCTCGGGTTGTCAAAATGCGTATCGACCAACCCGAGCTGCCGGGCGCGCGCGTTCATGCGCGCGACAAAGTCCGCGCGCCCGCCGCACACCTCCGCGATGCACTCCGCCGCATCGTTGCCCGAGCACAGCATCAGCCCATACAGCACGTCCCGGAGCGGGAGCGTCTCCCCCGCCTCCAGATACATCGACGAGCCCTCCACGCCGGCGCACGCCGCGGGCACCGTGATGCGCCGGTTCAGATCAGGGTCCTCCGCCGCGAGCAGGCCGGTCATGATTTTCGTCGTGCTCGCCATCGGCAGGCGGCGATCGTGCTGCGCACCGTCGAGCAGCGCGCCGGTGTCCGCCGACAGGACGGCATACGCCGCCGCGGAATAGGCCGCCGCGCGCCCCGCGCACAGCAGAACGGCAAACAGCATGCAGACCAACAGCCGGTTTTTCACGCGCATCCCCTCCCCCTCATGTCTACGGACGGGGCGGGCGATTTATGCGCACAGCCAAAGAGAGGAGCAGCGCCTCTGCCCCTCTCCTGTTGCGTTTATTCCTCTGCGGGCGCGCAGTCCGGCGCGTCATCCGGCTGTTCCGTCTCCGCGTTGTCCGCTTTCTTGCCGCGGCGTCCGGAGACAAAGTTCTGAATGCCGTTGATCGCGCCCGGAATCATCTCGATCAGGCGATCCGTGCTCGTCTCCGCCGGCATGTTGACCGGCAGGATGCGCGCATCCGCGCCGTTGACGATGAGAAACGCGACCGGCGTGATGCTGACGCCCGCGCCGCCGCCGCCGCCGAAGCACAGCGGCGCGTCATCCCCGCTGTTTTTCGACTTGAAGTCGCTGCCGCCCGAGCCGAATCCGAAGGTCACCTTGGAGATCGGAATGAGCGTCGTGCCGTCCTGCGTCACAATCGGGTCGCCGATGATGGTGTTGACATCGACCATCGAGCGGATTTTTTCCATGGTCTCCTGCATCAGGCCGTTGACTGCGTGTTCTGCCATTTTGAATCCTCTTCCTTTCTGTCAGAGCGCCGCCAGCGGGCGCCCGCGTATATCCGTTTTATTTCTGCCCGGCGGGCTGCGCAGCGGCGTGCTCCGCCTCCCACCGTTTTTTGTCTTCTTCCGTCATGCGAACGGACTTCCACAGCGCCCAGAGCGCCTTCCTCCTGCGCCAGAGGATGGGCGGGAAGCGCCCCAGCCGCGTCATCACGGCGATGTCCGCGCCCCAGACCGTCCGCTGCGCGTCAAAGTCCGCGTCGAGCACGATTTTGGTGTCCTCCAGCACAAATGCGCGCGCCAGATGCGGGTAAAGATTCCCGACGAGCGCGGACAGCGCGCCGAGCAGACGTCCGGTCTGCGCGGCGTCCGGCGTGTGCAGCAGCACTGTGACGTGCAGCCGCGCCCACGTCATGGCGCCCGTCATGTCGTCGATCAGATCGCACGCCAGCGAGAGCGCCTGCTCGTAATCCAGCCTGCGGAGATTCACCCGCGGAGCGCGCGGGCTGCGCTGCTCCGCGCGCGCGGGCGCCTGTTCCGGCTGCTTTTTCTGCTTCGGCTTGCGCGCGCGCCGCTGTCCCCGCGTCCAGACGCGCCGGAACGGGCCGAACCCCACGCGCACGCGCAGCGGGCCGTCCGGCATGCGCCGCCTGACCTCCACGCGCGCGGGCAGGCACATCAGCAAAGCCGCAAGCCCAATTCCCAGACACAGGAGGACCAGCAGCAGGATGCCGATGAGTTTGACCACGATCATGTCTCTTCCTCCGTGCGCTCCGCCTCTCGCTTCTGCTCCAGCTCGGTCAGCTCGGGCAATTCGGGCAGCTCCTCCAGCGAGGAGATGGAAAATGCCCGCAAAAACGCCGCCGTCGTCCGGTACAGCATCGGCCTGCCCGGCACATCCAGCCGCCCGCAGCCCTCGATCAATCCCTTGTCGAGCAGCGTCAGGATGGTGTTGGAGCTGTCCACACCGCGCAGCTGCTCGATGTAGGCGCGCGTGACCGGCTGCCGGTAGGCGACGATGGAGAGCACCTCGAGCGCCGCCGCGGAAAGGCCGGGCGCGCGCCGCACCTCCAGCGCGCGCCGGATGGTGTCCGCATACGCCGCGCGAGAGACCATCTGATAGCTGTCCTGCAAATGGAGCAGCTGAAAGCCGCGCTGCTCCGCGTCGTAGCTGTCCGCGAGATTGCGCGCCAGCCGGTGCAGCATGTCCGCGTCGATGCCGAGCACCTGCATCAGCTTTTCCTCATAAACCGGTTCGCCCGATGCAAATAAAATGCCCTCCAGCAGGCAGGACAGTTCGTTCATGAAATGCGTTCCTCCCGAATCTCCGCACCGCCGGCATAGAGCGAAATCTCTGTCTCGTCGCCCTCGCCGTCGATGTAAATGCGGCGCGTCTTGGACAGCTCCAGCACGGCGAGAAACGTCGCGACGATCTCCGACCGGCTGTGCGTATCGTCAAACAGGCTGCGGAAACGGACGGTCGCCGTCCGGCGAAACCGCAGCAAAATGGCTGTAATGCGTGTGTGAACCGGCACGCGCTCGCGCCCGACGATACCGGAAAAGGCGCTGACCGGCGGCGGCAGCCGCTGCCCGATGCGCGTCAGCATGCGCCGCGCGGCATCCGGCAGCCGTTCCGGCGGCAGCGTGCCCTCGAACGTTTTTTTGCGCTCCAGCGGTTCGGGCGGGCGAACCAAAATGTCGCGCCCCGCGTCGCTGTGCGCGCGGAAAAACGGCTGCACCGCGCGGATGCGCTGGTATTCGAGCAGCTGCTCGACCAATTGCGCGCGCGGGTCGTCGTCCTCGTCCTCCCCGTGCGTCTCTTTGGGCAGCAGCATGCGCGATTTGATCAGCATGAGCTGCGCCGCCATCGCGATGAAATCGCCCGCGACCTCCATATCCGCCGACTGCGCCTCGCGCAGCACCTGCATGTACTGCTCCAGAATGTGCGAGATGGGAATGTCGTAGATGCTGACCTTGTTTTTCGCGATCAGATGCAGCAGCAGGTCGAGCGGGCCGTCGAAGGCGCTCAGATGAAAGGTCATTTTTTCCGCCATGCTCACAACACCAATCCGACCGCCGCGTACAGCAGGCGGTACACAAAGCCGATTGCGGCGCTGATCGGCCGGTCAAACACGCCGAGCAGCAGCAGCGCCAGCATACCGAACTGAATGTACTGCTGATAGCGCATCACCTTGAACTCCGCCTGATACGGCAGGAACGAAAACAGCACCCGCGCGCCGTCGAGCGGCGGCACCGGAATCAGGTTGAACACGCCGAGACCAATGCTCATGGTTGCCGTCGAATAGCAGAACAGGCCGAGCGCCAGAAAGACCGTCGAGCTGCCCAAAAAAAACAACTGCTGTAAAAACAGCGCGGCCAGCGCGAGCGCGAAGTTGGACAGCGGCCCTGCCAGCGCGACCAGCGCGATGTCGCGCCGGGGCTTTTTGAAATAGCGCGCATCGATCGGAACCGGCTTGGCCCAGCCGACGTGAAACAGCAGCAGGCAGAGCGTTCCGATCAGGTCGAGGTGCTGCACCGGGTCGAGCGTCAGCCGTCCCGCGCGCTTCGCGGTCGGGTCGCCCAGCGCGTTGGCCGCAAAGCCGTGCGCCGCCTCGTGCACGCTCAGGCACAGCAGCACCGCCGGGATGCTGACCAGCAGCTCGATTAAGATACTGTTCCAATTGCCTGAAAACATAAGTAAATCCTTCTCCTGAAAAAAACTGTCTTCCGCACGGGTCATGCGGGAATACGCATTATAGTATAGCCCGAAAACAGGCAGATTTCAAGCAAATCAGGGGGATTTTACAAACCGTACAAAAAACAGAGGGCAAAACGCCGCGCGCTCTGCCCTCCTCCGTTTTGTGATAAAAATCAGTCGATGTTCAGCTCCGCCTTGAGCTGCGCGATCATCTCGGCATACTCCTCGTCGGACAGGTAAACCGGATTCTCATAGCTGATCGCGAACGAACCGCCGAACTCCGGGCCTCCCTCGTACTTCGGTACGATGTGGAAATGCAGGTGCGGCAGCTTGTCGCCGTATGCGCCCAGGTTGACCTTCGTGCAGCCCCACAGTTTCTTGACTGCGGCGGCGGCAGCGGCGACGTCGTCCATGTAGTCCTTGCGCTGCTCCTCAGTCAGGTCGAACAGCTCGGATTTGTGATCATCGATCGCAACGATGCAGCGGCCCTTGTGCGCCTGATCCTTGAACAGATGCAGCGTGCCGGCCTTCATCTTGCCGACCGGAATCATCAGCGCCAGACGGCCTTCGTGGTTCGGATCACAGTAAAAACAATTCGGTGCAGTTGCCATTGGTATCGTCTCCTTCTTCACTACATTCTCTCAATGTTTCTTTGGGGTACCTTCAGTATACCGCAATCACACCGTTTTTTCCAGACTCTCGGGGAAATTTACATAAAAATTTGTCTCCCAGGCCGGGACATAGGGGTGGTGCAGCATGCCGATGCGCACCTGCGGGCACAGCGCGCGCAGCAGCAGCGGCAGCTCGTACAGATCCTCGCTGCGGTGGTAGGCGGACAGTGCGATGCGCGGGCGGCAGCGCGCAATCGTCTCGCGCGCGCCCAGAAGCGCCTGATATTCCGCGCCCTCGACGTCCAGCTTGAGCAGCGTGCACGGCGCGCCGTCCAGCACGTGATCCACCGACTCCACCGGCACGGACACCGTGCGCCGGTCGTGCGAGACCGCGTGCATGACCGGCGTGAGCGCGGAATTGCGCCCCGCCTTGCCGCCGAAGCGCATCTCCCCCGGCTCCGACCACGCGCCCGCGTTGAGCAGGCGGACGTTGTCCAGCCCCGCCCGTTCCACATAGGCGCTCAGCTTGCGGAACGTCTTCCGGTCCGGCTCCAGCGCGGTGATGGACGCATACGCCCCGCCCGTGTGCGCCAGCAGCTCGCGGATCGTGTCGCCGTTGTACGCGCCCAGATCGACGAAATGCTCGCGCGCGTGCGGCCGGAGATAGTCGCGGAACGCGGTCTCCCGGCTGTCGGTGTAGTCGCGCAGCCAGCGCAGCTTTCCGCTCAGCTTGAAGTTGACCGTGGCGGCGAACACGGCGCGCGAGCGGTCATCCGCCATCAGGTCGTAGGCCTGCTCGAGCTGCGCCCGGTGCGCCCGCGCAAACGCGCCGTCGAACAGCGCGCCGTCCGCCACCGGCACGTCGGGCGCATACGTGGTGTGCGTGCGGTCGAGATCGTCGAACAGCGCCAGCACCTCCGGACGGCTGGACGCAAACGCGATCAGCGCGACAAAATCGCCCAGCTCGCGCTCCAGCTGCGACCGCTTTTTCACCTCATACCCCGCAAAGCTGTGCCCGCGCACAAATTCGTCCGACGCGAAAATGCCCGCCACGGCGATGCCGCGCTGCCGGCACACGCGCAGGATTTTCTCCGCGCCGTCTCCCATGCCGTACAGCGCAATCGGGCGCGTCTCCCGCTGCAAAACATCCCAGACCGACTCCGTTTCGGTCACAAAATGCGGCAGTCCGGTCACTCCCATGTCTTCCAGACCTCCGGGCAGTAGCCCACGGTGGCCTGCTTGCCGTTGCGCACAATCGGCGTGCGCAGCAGCTTGGGATTTTCCATCAGCTTCTGCATCTTCGCCTCGTCCGACGCGAGATACGGCAGCATCGCCGCGTCCGGATCCTTCGCCTTCGGGTCGATCATCTGCGCCAGCCCGACCGCGCGGCACACCGAGGTGAATTCTCCCCGGCTCATGCCGTAGCGCAGCAGGTCGACCGACTGGTATTTGACGCGGCGCTCCTTGAAGTAGCGCTCCGCCTTTTTCGTGTCAAAGCATTTGCTCTTGCCAAAAATCTGAATGTTCATACGGTTCTCCTCCGCAGTCCCTTCCCCCGCAGGCGGGGAACGGGGAATTTTCTGTCGCTACCCATCTTACCACAGCGCATCCGAAAACACAACGCGCGCGGGCTTTTTGTCTAATCTGCCGCACCTGCGCATGGATCTTTTCCACATTTTATGAATCCTGTCCATTGCTTTCCCATACAATCTTGATTATACTATAGTTGTAAAAAAGAGAAGGCAAGACAAGAAAATAACTCGTTTTCCTTCCTTTTCAGGCTTTTTTCTCAGCCTGCCACTGCACAGTTTTCCCATTCTGTGCTTTCATATATCTCTCTCTTTACTGTATGGCGCGCCGAATCTCCTACCAAATCGGCGCGCCGCTTTTCTGCTCATTTTTGCCTGTCTTGTTGTTTTTTGCGGCGGACTGTGGTATATTAAAAGAGTATGCGCCGCATATTGTGTCGGCGCTTTTTTTACGGAACGATTCTGAATCACCCTGATCGGAGGTTATTCATTTGTCAGATCTGAAATCAGAAATCACCAAACGGCGCACGTTCGCGATTATTTCGCACCCGGACGCCGGTAAAACGACCATCACGGAAAAATTTCTGCTCTACGGCGGCGCCATCCAGCTGGCCGGCACGGTCAAGGGCAAAAAGAACACGCGCCACGCGGTTTCCGACTGGATGGAGATCGAAAAGCAGCGCGGCATTTCCGTCACCTCGTCCGTGCTCCAGTTCGAGTACGCGGGGCATTGCATCAACATTCTGGACACGCCGGGTCACCAGGACTTCTCGGAGGACACCTACCGCACGCTGATGGCGGCGGACTCCGCGATCATGGTCATCGACGCCTCCAAGGGCGTCGAGGCGCAGACGCGCAAGCTGTTCAAGGTCTGCTCCATGCGCGGCATCCCGATTTTCACATTCATCAACAAGATGGACCTCGAATCGCGCGACCCCTACGACCTGCTCGACGAGCTGGAAAAGGAGCTCGGCATCGATACCTACGCCGTCAACTGGCCGATCGGCTGCGGCAAGGAATTCAAGGGCGTCTTTGACCGCCAGAAGAACCACATCATGGCATTTGAAGCGGCCTCCGTCTCCGGCGTCAAGGAGGCCAAATCCACCATCTACCCCATCGACGCCCCGGAGCTCAAGCCGCTGATCGGTGACCGCTTGTGGGACACCCTGCAGGACGACATCGAGCTGCTCACCGGCGCGGGAGAAGATTTTGACCTCGACCGCGTGCGCGCGGGCACGCTTTCCCCCGTCTTTTTCGGCTCCGCACTGACCAACTTCGGCGTCGAGCCGTTCCTCCAGTACTTTTTGGAAATGACGCCGCCGCCGACCGCGCGCACCTCGCGCGGCGAACGCATCGACCCGTTCGACACGCATTTCTCCGCCTTTGTCTTCAAAATCCAGGCGAACATGAACAAAGCGCACCGCGACCGCATCGCGTTCATGCGCATCTGTTCGGGCAAGTTTGAAAAGGGCATGGACGTGTACCATGTGCAGGCGGGCAAAAAAATTCAGCTCGCGCAGCCGCAGCAGATGATGGCGCAGGACCGCGCGATCATCGACGAGGCGTATGCGGGCGACATCATCGGCGTGTTCGATCCGGGCATCTTCTCCATCGGCGACACGGTGTGCACGCCGGGCTTCGACTGCAAATTCTCCGGCATTCCGACCTTCGCCCCGGAGGTGTTCTGCCGCATCCGCCAGAAGGACACCATGAAGCGCAAGCAGTTCATCAAGGGCATGGAGCAGATCGCGCAGGAGGGCGCCATTCAGATCTTCCAGGAGCCGTACAGCGGCATGGAGGAGGTCATCGTCGGCGTCGTCGGCACGCTGCAATTGGACGTGCTCGAATACCGCCTGAAAAACGAGTACCGCGTGGATATCGTCATGGAAAGCCTGCCGTACCAGTACCTGCGCTGGATCGAAAACGAGGAGGTGCAGCCGGACGAGCTGAAAATCACCTCGGACAGCCGCGTCGTGCAGGACTACCGCGGACGCTATCTGCTGCTGTTCACCAGCATGTGGAACATGAACTGGGCGATGGACAAAAACCCCGACCTGCGTCTGGCGGAGTTCGGCCGCGCGGAGGAATAAACGCCCAGAAACGCAAACAGCGCCTTGCCGTGTGCAAAGCGCTGTTTTTTTCTGCGATGTTTATTTTGGAAGCAGGCCGGCGCGCGCGAGCTGGCGGCGCACCTGCGGGCCGATCACGGCGGCAATCGCCATTTTGATCAGATCGCCGGCGACGAACGGCAGCACGCCCGCCGCGAGCGCCGCGGAAAAGGTCAGTCCCGCCTGATAGGACAGCCAGAGCGTGCCGAACAGATAGCACACGAGCGTGCCGAGCACCATGCCCGCAAAGCTGGGCACCAGCGCACAGGAAAACGTGTCGATGAACCAGCCGCAGAGCAGCGCCATGAACAGAAAGCCGATCAGATAACCTCCCGTCGGGCCGAACAGCCTGCCCACGCCGCCGGAAAACCCGGAAAAGACCGGCACGCCGATCATGCCGAGCAGCAGATACACCAGATAGCTGATCGTGCCGCGCCGGCGGCCGAGCGCATAGATGGCCAGGTACACCGCGAGGTTGGTGAACGAAATCGGGACGACGCCGATCGGGATGGACAGCGGGCCGAGCACGCAGATAACCGCCGCCATGACCGCAATCAGCGCCATTTCGCGCACATTTGTCTTTGTCTTGTTGTGTTGCATCGTTTGTCTCACTCGATTCCTGAAAAAAATCCCTGTCCGGTTCCCCGGACAAGGATTAGTATACACAGGCGCGCGCCCATTGTCAACCTATTTCTGTTAACAGGTTAACTAACATATCATTCTGCGCTGCCGCTGCGGTGCTCCTCCATCGCGGCGCGGCGGAACTGCTTGGGCGTGCAGCCGACGTGCTCGCGGAACGAGCGGATGAAGTTGGTCGTGCTGTGGAAGCCGCACTCCTCCGCGATGCGCTCCACCGACTTCTGCGAGGCGGTGAGCAGCTGGCGCGCCATTGTGATGCGCAGGTTGACCAGATAGGCGTGGGGCGACATGGACGTACAGCGGCGGAACAGGCGGCTGAAATAGTACTCGCTCAGATTGACCTGATCCGCAATCTTTTCAATCGTGAGCTTTTCGGAAAAATGGTGCTCCATATAGGAGATGGCGTGCAGCACGGCCGCGTTCTGCACCGATTCGCCGCGCTCATCCGAGCCGGACAGCTCGGCCAGAATGCGGTACAGCTGCACCGAGACGCGATGTTCGTCGTACATCGCATCGGTGACCAGCGCAAAAATACTCTGAATGGCGCTCTGCATCTCGACCGACCGCGCCGGGCGGGTGAAATACCCGTCCGCCCCGGCGAGCAGGCGGTAATAGGCGTCGCTGCTGCCGCCGCGGAAATAGATGTACCGGAACGAGACGTCCTCCAGCGCGCCGTAGGTGTGCGGCCTGCGGCAGTCGAGCAGAATGACCTCTCCCGCGTGCACCTCAAACCGCGCGCTGTTGTAGCGAAAGAACATCCTGCCGCTGTCGACGACGGCGAGCATGTAGTAGTCAAACCGGTTGCGGTGGACGGTGTAGGTGTGGTCGCAAAAATAATGCCCGACGTAAGCCGCATAGATGAGCGCACTGCGCGCAAACTCTGACGGAAGGTGGAGAAACGTGCGCGACGCAGGCAGTACGCCGCCGTTGTCCATTCCCCCGTTTTTGTCCTGAAACTCGGCCGAAATTGCCGTATCCTCGTAATAACTCATGCAGCTATCATACCATGTACGGCATTTTCTGTAAAGGCTTTCGGGCGAATTTTATTCCATATTCTGGATATCTTTTTCCTCATTTAACGGACGCGCTGGCATGGGCGCGCGCTGTTGCAGGAAATGATTCAGAAATTTCTGCGCAAGGCTGTTCTGCGCGATCGCCCGCGGCGCTTCCTCCAGCGGGTACCAGGCGGCGTGATCCACCTCCGCGGTGATGCCGCTCAGATCGTCGCTGTCCGCCACGCAGGAGAAATTCAGCATCAGCGTGTTGCTCGGCTCGAAAAACTGGCTCTTGCGGAAAATGATGTCGTGCACGCGCAGGCCGGTCTCCTCCTGCACCTCGCGCGCCACCGTCTGTTCGGCCGGTTCTCCGCGGTTGACGTAGCCGGCGACCAGAATATTGCGCGTCTTTCCGTACTGCTGAATGAGCAGCACGTGCGTCTGCGCCGGGTTGAGCACCTCCATGCTGACGGCGGTGTTGAACATGGGAAAGCGAAACTGCCCGCACGCCGGACAGAACGGCACCATTCCCTCGCGCTCCAGATATTTTTCCGTCAGCTTTGTGCCGCATTCAAAGCAATAGTTCACGGCTCTCCACTCCTTTTTTCCCGTGTATTCGCTTCTCTTCCATTGTACCGCGATCTTTGTATCTTGCAAGTGGTTTTCCCGCGCAGTATACTGAAAACCGACAGGAGGAATGTGCTATGAACCGCATCGAAACGCGCATCTGCCGGATCATCGACGCGCACGCGCCCGAACTGACGGCATTTGCCAACGATCTTTACGCGCACGCGGAGTTGGGCTACGCCGAGCACCGCACCGCCCGCCGCGTCGCGGACTGGCTGACGCAGCGCCGCGGACTGCGCACGCGCACCGGCCTGGCCGTCACCGGCGTGCGCGCGCAGGTGGGCGAGACCCGCCCCGCCGTCTGCCTGATCGGCGAGCTGGACGGCATCCGCTGCCCGGAGCACCCGCTGGCCGTGCCGGAAACCGGCATGTCGCACGCCTGTGGGCACCACATGCAGCTGGCCGCGCTCGCCGGCGCAGCGCTCGCGCTGAGCGACCGGGAGGTCGCGGCAGAGCTGGGCGGGAGCGCGGTCTTTTTCGCCGTCCCGTGCGAGGAGCACGCGTCGATGAACCGCATGGCGCAGCTCCGGCGCGACGGTCTGGCGCGCTTTTGCGGCGGCAAGCCCCAGCTGCTGATGGACGGCGCCTTTGACGGCATCGACGTCGCCGTGACGACGCACGCGCACATGGTGCGCTGTGACAGCGATTTCCTGCTCGGCTGCAACTCGACGAGCGGTTTTCTGTCCAAGCTGATCCGCATCCGGGGGCGCGCCTCCCACACCGCCATCGCGCCGGAAAAGGGCGTCAACGCGCTCGACGTCGTGACGCTCGCGCGCAGCGCCATCGGCCTGCTGCGCAGCACGATGCGCGACGAGGACTGCATCCGCATCGGCGAGGTCGTGCGCATGAACAGCACGGCGGTCAACGTCGTGCCGGACGACGTCACGGTGGACCTCCAGGTGCGCGCCAAAAGCTGGGACGCCCTGCTGGAAACCGACAAAAAAATCGACCGCGCCTACCGCGGCGCGGCGTATGCGTTCGGCGCACAAATCGAGATCACCGACGGCATGGGCTATCTGCCCACCCTGCCGTGTCCGCCGTGCGAGGCGCTGACGCAGGCCGCCGCCTGCCTCGCGGAGCAGGCGCAGACCACCTTCGAGCCGGTCAATCCGCTCGTGCACAACGCGGCGTCCACCGATGTCGGCGATCTGTCGCACCGCATGCCGGTTGTAAACTTCACCTGTTCCGGCTTTTCCGGCACGCTGCACGGCGCGGATTTCCGCATCACCGACGAGACCGCCGCCTATATACAGCCCGCAAAGCTGGCCGCGCTGACGGTTTACCATCTGCTGCGCGGCGACGCCGCGCAGGCGCGCGCGCTGATCGACAGCTTCCGCCCGACGATGACCGACGCGCAGTACCGCGCCTATGCCGCGCGCTTTGACAGCGGCCTGATCGGCGAGCCGTCGCCCTTCTGAGCCGCGCTTCCTTCCAACAAAACAGGCGCCGCAGAGCCTCTTTCCGCTCCGCGGCGCCGTTTTTTCTGTCAGAACGTGCCCGCCCAATTTTCCCCTTCGAGGATGCGCATAAATTCCTCTCCGGTGATGGTTTCGTTTTCATACAGGAACTTGGAGAGCTCGTGCAGCTTGCCCATGTTGTCCCGCAGAATCTGCTTGGCCTTTTCATGCTGCTCACGGACAATTTCGACCACCTTTTTGTCGATCAGCGTCTGCGTCTCCGCCGAACAGGCCAGCGAGGTGTCGCCGCCGAGGTACTGGTTGGTGACCGTCTCCATCGCGACCATGCCGAATTCTTCGCTCATGCCGAAGCGCGTGATCATCGCGCGCGCCAGCCGGGTCGCCTGCTCGATGTCGTTGGAGGCGCCCGTCGTGACGCTGTCAAACACCAGTTCTTCCGCCGCGCGGCCGCCGGTGAACGTGGCGATTTTGTTCTCCAGCTCCGGCTTGCTCATCAAAAAGTGCTCGTCCTGCTCCACCTGCATCGTATAGCCCAGCGCGCCGGAGGTGCGCGGGATGATGGTGATTTTGTGCACCGGCGCGGAATCGGTCTGCCGGGCCGCGACGAGCGCGTGGCCGATCTCGTGGTACGAGACGATCAGCTTCTCCTTGTTGGACAGCACGCGGTTTTTCTTCTGGTAGCCCGCGATGACAACCTCCACACTCTCCTCCAGGTCCGCCTGCGACGCCATCTTTCTGCCGTCGCGCACCGCGCGCAGCGCCGCTTCGTTGACGATGTTCGCCAGCTCCGCGCCGGACGCGCCGGAAGCCGCGCGCGCCACCGCGTTGAAGTCGATGTTGGGCGACGTGCGGATCTTTTTGGCATGTACCTTGAGGATTTCCTCGCGCCCCTTGAGGTCGGGCAGCTCCACCGGCACGCGGCGGTCAAACCGCCCCGGGCGCAGCAGCGCCGGGTCGAGCGACTCCGGCCGGTTGGTCGCGCCAAGAATGACGACGCCCTTGGAGCCGTCGAAGCCGTCCATCTCGGTCAGCAGCTGGTTGAGCGTCTGTTCGCGCTCGTCGTTGCCGCCGATCTGCCCGTCGCGTTTTTTGCCGATGGCGTCGATCTCGTCGATAAAGACGATGCACGGCGCCTTTTCCGCCGCCTGCTTGAACAGGTCGCGCACCTTGGCCGCGCCCATGCCGACGAACATCTCGACAAATTCCGAGCCGGAGATGGAAAAGAACGGCACATCCGCCTCGCCGGCGACCGCCTTGGCCAGCAGCGTCTTGCCCGTGCCGGGAGGGCCGACGAGCAGCGCGCCCTTGGGCATGGACGCGCCGATTTCATTGTATTTCTGCGGATTGTGCAAAAAGTCCACGATCTCCTGCAACAGCTCCTTGGCCTCGTCCTCGCCCGCGACGTCGTCAAAGCGGATGCCGGTCGTCGACTTGACGTAGATTTTGGCGTTGCTCTTGCCCATGCCGAACATCATGGAATTGCCGCCGCCGTTTTTCTGCTGGATCTTCTTCATCATGTAATTGCCGAGCGCGATAAAAATGGCGATCGGGATGAGATAGCCGAACAGCAGGCTTTCGAGCGGCGAGATCTCCTTGACAATCGCGGTGGTGAACTGCGCGCCGGAATCGTCCAGGCGGTTGACCAGATCGGGGTCGTTCATCACGCCGGTCTTATAGAGATGCTCCTCCGCCTTATCGGTAAACGTGATCTGCGTGGTGGAGACGTTGACCTTGCCCACGTCCTTGTCCTCGATCATCTGGAGAAACGTGCTGTAATCCACCTCCTCCACCTGCCGTTCCATGAAATACGGCATGATGAACCCGTTGAGCAGAATCAGTACGACAATCGCGATGATGCCGTAATACAACAACGGTTTTTTGGGATCTTTTACTTCTTGCAAGACAATTTCTCCTTTCGTTTTTCATGCGAACGCACGCTGTTTTTGACCAGCGTGTAAATGACCGTCGCCGTCGGAACGGCGAACAGCATGCCGACCACGCCGCCGATCTGTCCGCCCACCGTGATCGCGAGCAGCACCCAAATGCCCGGCAGGCCGAGCCGTCCGCCGACCACGCGGGGATAGATCACATTGTTCTCCACCTGCTGGAGGAGGACAAAAAAGATGAGGAAGATCAGCGCCTTGACCGGCGAGACCATCAGCAGCAGGACGACGGCGACCACGCCGCCGATATAGGCGCCGAGAATCGGAATGAACGCCGTCACGCCGACCACCATGCTCACCATGCCTGCATAGTCGAGCCGCAGCACCAGCATGCCGACACAGCACAGGCTGCCCAGGATGACCGCCTCGGTGCTCTGCCCGATGATATAGTTTTTGAACGACATGACCACGACGTCCAGCAGATAGCGCAGGTGCCCGTAGTGCTTTTCCGGCAGATAGGCGCGCAGGACGCGGTCAAACTGCGACAGAATTTTTTCCTTTCCGGACAGGAGGTACACCGAAAACGCCAGCGCGATGAACAGGTTCGCAATCGAGCTGACCATGCTCCCCGTCGCGGAGACGACGCGCGGGACGACCTCGCCCACGATGTCGTCGATCTGCCCGAGCCGCTCGCTGACCAGCTGCACCAGACTGCTCAGGTCGATGGCCTCCCGGTTCAGGTACTCCGCCAGCGTGTTCAGCTCTCCCTGCAAATTGATCAGATAGTTGTCCAGATTCATCGCGAACAGGCGCACGCTGTTGACAATCTGCGGGATGACCACGCCGATCACCGCCGCGAGAATGGCGAAAACCAGCAGATACGCCGCGGTCACGGCGAGATAGTGCGTCGGCTTTTCCTTCAGATGGAGCTTTTCCGAAAAAACGCGCTTGAGCCAGCAGTACGGCTGGTTGAGCACAAACGCGATGGCGACGCCGATGAGAAACGGCTTGAACAGCGCGACAATCGCCGCCACGCCGCGCAGAATGTCCTTACAGTACACCAGAAACAGCAGCACCAGCGCCGCATAGGTGATAATCATAACGCCCTGTTTGACCTTGTTTCGTTCCATTCCGTCACTCCCGTATGGTTTTTTTCGTATCGTTCGCGGCTGTATGGGAAGCCGGACGCGCGGCCGCCGCACCCATACCATCCAACTTTTCTTATCTTACACGCATCTCCCGCCAAAAACAACGCGAATGCGCCACATTTAACAGTTTATTCATGGGACGCCGCTTTTTTTACAAATCGTTCAGACTCTGCCGGCGCAGCCTGTATGATCTGGAATTTTCCGGGCATCCTGTTGACAGAGGGGCCGGGCGCGCCGCCTGCGCGCTGCCCACCGCGCTGTCGTTTTTGCGGCTCTGCTGTCTATTTTGAGACAGCGATTGAACAATTTGAACAAACGTGCAAAAAAACTTTTGTTCAGGATGAGAAAAGTTAAATTGTTGCATTTCTCTCCGAGAGATGTTACAATTTAGATAATAAGAACGTATGCCGTAAGTCCGGGAGGCCTGGCTCTCCTTTCTCCCCACCATTCCTCCCGGCCGGCAAATCTCCGTCTCACGGTTTGAATCGAGGTGTTTTTATGTTGCAATTAAAAGCTCCGCTCTCCCCGGCGGAATCCGAAATGCTGTTGCGCTGCCTGTCTGAAATGGAAGCCAGTGTGATTCAAAACATGTCCAACTCCAACCAGGACTATATGAAGCGCACCGCGCTCGCATCGGCAAAGCAGAAGGTACAGTCGCAGGTATTCGACTGCTTCTACCGGGAAGAACTGACCAACATGGTATTCGCGCTGGATTCTCTGTCCAGAAAATGCAGCGCCCAGCTCACGGAAAATACGCCGCCCGACGAGGCGGAGAGTATGGGAAACCTCCTGCGCACAGCCGCGACCACGCGGGTCAAGCTCCGCCGGGCGGTTTCCTCCCGATAAGTTTGCTTACTTCCGGAACAATTTATGTTCCCTGCCCCCCTTCTCCGCGCGGCCACCCTCCCGCGCGAAAAAGCGCATCTGTCCACCCGGGCAGATGCGCTTCCCCATTTTATATGCTTTTTGCGATGGCCGCGATGGATTTGCGGACGAGCGCCTGAAAGCGCGGCGCCGCCAGGTCGGCGTTCTGCTGCACCTCCTCGTGCAGCAGCGGCCCGCCGGTCATGCCCGCCGCCAGATTGGAGACGCAGGAAATGCCGCACACGCGCATGCCCATGTGCCGCGCCGCGATGACCTCGCAGGCGGTGCTCATGCCGACGGCGTCCGCGCCGAGCGCGCGCGCCATGCGGATCTCCGCCGGCGTTTCAAACTGCGGCCCGGGCAGCTGGAGGTACACGCCCTCCTGGAGCGGGATGTTCTCCTTCACCGCCGCGGCGCGAATGATCGCGCGCAGCGCCGGGTCGTAGGCCTCCGTCATGTCCGGGAAGCGCGGCCCCAGCTCGTCGAGGTTCGCCCCGCGCAGCGGCGACGGCACGAACGAGGCGATGTGATCGGAAATCAGCATCAGATCGCCCGCGCGGAAGCTCTCGCGGATGCCGCCGGAGGCGTTGGTCGCCATCAGGATCTCCGCCCCCATGCACTTCATCAGGCGGATGGGCAGCACGACGTCGGCCATCTCATAGCCCTCGTAGTAGTGCACGCGCCCCTGCATGACGACGACGGGAACCGCGTCGATGTAGCCGAAGACATAGCGCCCTCTGTGCCCCTCCACCGTCGAGACCGGAAAGCCCACGATGTCGCTGTACTCCACCGTCTGCACCACGCGGATGCCGTCGGCGAAATTGCCCAGACCCGTGCCGAGCACCAGCGCCATCCGGGGCTGAAAGTCGGTCAGCCCGCGCAGGCTCCGCTGGCATTGCATCAATTTTTCATAGATTGGATTCATGGCTGTCCACATCCTTTCGATGGTACCAGTATACCACGTTCCCGCCCGCTGTTACAGTGTTTTCCCGTTCTCCGCGCGGTTTTTCCGCGCCGCGCGCACGATCATCTGCGCGCCGATCAGCGACACAAACGGGACGGTCAGCACGACGCCCATGCTCGCCGACACGCCCTGACTGATCTCGATGGCGATGTCGTACATGTTGACGATCTGCATGCGCGAATACCCGTAGGCGTAAAACAACACAATCGTGTTGATCGAGCCGCCGGTGAACGCCAGAATGAGCGTGTTGGACATCGTGCCCATCATGTCGTGCCCGACCGTGATGCCGGAGCGGAACAGCTGCCGGGCGTCCAGCTGCGGGTTTTTGTCGTGCAGCTCCTGCAAGGTGGAGGCGATCGACATGCTCACGTCCATGACGGCGCCGAGCGCCGCGATCAGAATGCCCGCAAACAGCAGCTGGCCGACCTGAATGTCCAGCTGTTCCTGAATGTAAATCAGGCTTTCGATGTCGGAGACGTTGTACCCGCTGACGCGCGCGAGCGCGCCGAACAGATAGGCCAGCAACCCCGCCACCAGCACGCCCAGCACCGTGCCGAGCACGGACGCCGTCGCCTTGACGGTGAAGCCGCCGACGAGGTACATCGTGACCAGCGTGGTCGCGACGACCACGACAATCGCCGCCAGCACCGGCGAATAACCGCGGTAGACCATCGGCAGGAAAAACCAGAAGATACACAGGAAGGTGAACACCAGTCCGAGCGCGGAATACAGCCCGCGCCGCCCGCCGATCAGCACGATTGTCAGCAGAAACAGCGCGATCATGCCGAGCAGCGCCGGTTCGCGGTAAAAGCCGTACACCGAGCCGACCAGCTCGCCGTCCGATTCGCTCACAATGGCGACCACCTTCAGATTGGGCGTGCAGTGCGTGCCGTACAGATAGGCGGAGGAGCTTTTCGCGACCACATGCGCCCCGCTGTGCGCGCCGGACAGCAGCTCCAGCTCAACCGTCTGGTCGCCGATGTACACGCCGCCCGACTGCTGGTTGTCCTCGATCACCTCCACCACGCGCGCCTTGACAAATTCGCGCCCTTCGTTTGCCATCAGCGGATGCCGGTCGACCAGCGAGACGGCGTACAGCCCGAGGCACACGGCGGCCAGCGCGGCAACCGCCGCCAGACGCCGCCAAAATCCTGTTTGCAGTTTCATTCGCTTCATCATCGTCGTTTTACTCCATAAAAAGTCGCCGGAGAACCGCAGTTCTCCGGCTTTTTTTTGCTCGATCCACAAGAGAGGAGTCGGGTCAATCTGTCATCTCACAAAAGCGCATCATGATCTGCGCGACCTGCGCGCGCGTCGCGTCGCCCTGCGGGGAAAGCGTCGTCGCGCTGGTGCCCGTCATGAGATTGCTGGCCGCCGCCCAGCTGACCGCGTCCACCGCCCAATCGGAGACACGGTTCGCGTCGGTATAGCGGCTGAGGTCGGCGCGCGCCGAGGTATCCTGTCCCTGCTGCTCCGCGACCTTCTTCAGCAGCGCGGCCGCCTGTTCGCGCGTGACGCTGGCATCCGGGGCAAATTTGCCGTCTCCGATGCCCGCCGCGATGCCGTTCTGCACCGCCCAGCTGACCGCGTCGGCATACCAGGCGTCCGCCGCGACATCGGAGAAGGACGCCGCACCGCTGGCCGCCGGCTTGCCGGACAGGCTGTACAGCACCTGCACGAACATGGCGCGCGACATCGCGATCTCAGGGCCAAAGGTGGTCTCGCTCATGCCGCTGAACAGCTTGTGCTGATAGACATACTGTACGGCGTCGTAGTACCATGCGTCTTCGCTGACATCGGTGAACGGCAGCGCCGTCTCGCCGGTCTTGACGATGGTAAACGTGTCGTCAATTGCCTCGTCGTTGTCCGTGCGGTAGGTGTTGATCGTAAAGCTGTCCGCATCGATGTCGATGACCGAATAGGTCGGCACGTCCTCCTGCCAGCGGCTCGCGATATAGGTCTGTATGCGCGGGACGAGGTCGTAATACTTGCTGCCGGACGAGGAGTTGGCCGTCATATACAGGATACCCTCCGGGTCGACAGCGGTGTCGCCCTCGGTCTCCTGCACAGCGTCCTTGTCCATGACCGCGTCGAGATAGGCGAGATACGCCTGCTCCGCCGGGTCCGTGGTCGTCGGGATGATGTTGGCCGGTGCGACCGTGCGCGTCTCCGGGTTCTCACCGGCGTCCATGTCGCGGTCCAGCATCTCGTCGAACTCGTCGTCGGTGTACTCGGTCGTCTTGACGCCGCCCTTCAGGATCTCAGAGCGGGAGTATGCGTGGTCATGTCCGGTCAGGACGACGTCGATATCGTATTCCTCAAAGTACGGGACGAGCTGATAGCGCAGGTTGGTGATTTCCGGCTCGTTGGAATGCTCCGCGGAGCCGTAGATGTCCTGATGGAGCGTCACAATGCGCCAGGTGGCGTCCGGACAGGCCGCGACCGCCTGCTCGATGAACTGCTTGTGCTCCGCGACGTTGGTGTCCTGCGTGTTCAGCATGATGAACAGCGCGTTGCCGTAGGTGTAGTAGTAGTCGCCGCCGACAATGCCGTTCGAGCCGAGCTCACTGAGGTTCGCGATGTTGAAATGATACGTGTAGTTCTCGTTGTCCGCGTCGTGGTTGCCCACCGTCGTGGCGACCGGAATCGAATCGAGCGCCTCCGGACACAGGTAGCCGGTGTACTCGATCTCGCTGTTGGTCGCGTCCTTGTTGGGCGCTTTCTTTTTGGTGGTCTGAATCTGGTCACCGGCGGACAGGACGAAGCTCGCGTCCGCGTCGCGCGCCAGCGCCTTTTCCAGCGTGTTGTTCCAGTTGAACGAATCGTTGCAGACAGCCGCAGACTGCGCCGCGTAGAATTCCGCGCTGTCCTCTCCCTTCAGCTCGTTGGAGGAGCCGATCTGCGGGTCGCCGACGTAGATGAACGAGAATCCGTCGCTGCTGTCCTGTACATCAAAGGCCACCGGTTCCGCATCGCCGATCTGATAATAGTAGGTGCCCGGCGTCAGATCGGAGGCCGTCGCCTTACAGACATAGTACTGCGTGCCGTCCCCATCTGTCGGGCCCTCGCTGCCCGTGATGGTCTCCTCCTGCACCGGCTGCGTCATCGCCTCGTCGGCGGCCACGCGGAAGAGGACGCGCTGTACCTTGGAGTACCAGGCAAAATTCATCTGGGAATCGTCCGAACCGGGCGAGAGGGACACCTGCGTCCAGTCGTTTTTCAGCGTCTCCCACTGCGCCTGCCACTGCTCATACACGCCGTTCGCGCCCGCGATGGTGTCCGCCGCATCGGTATGCCCGTCCGGCGCCGCCGCCGCAAGGGACGGAATCGCACAGCCGGCCGCCATGACGCCGGTCATCGCAAACGCGGCGATCTGCTTTTTCACACTCACAACCGTCACTCCTGTTCCAAAACAATGTTTGCTTTTTTTCGTATTTTTCCATTCTGAATCGATTCAAGCGCAGTATAGCACCGCAAATTGAGAGATTCAACGCATTTTACAAACATTTCAACCAAGTATTACAAACATCTTAGGTTGCCCGCAAAACGAGACGTTTTATTTACACAGGGACAGATTTTTCTTTCCTTTCTCCGCAAAGTTGAGTATACTATGGAAAAACCCCAAACGATT
>DXIG01000090.1 GCA_019112985.1 Candidatus Butyricicoccus stercorigallinarum
AGCAGAAGCAGGCATACCCGAAGGCGATCAATCTGGGCAGTATCTTTTGAGAGGAAAACCATGATTTTTGTAACAGTGGGCACGCACGAACAGCAATTTGACCGGTTGATTCAGGCGGTGGATCAGCTGAAAGAGAGCGGCGTCATCGACGAAGAGGTGGTCATGCAAACGGGGTACTGCACCTATGAGCCGAAGCACTGCACGTGGAGCAGGATGCTGCCTTATGAGGAAATGATACAGAACGTGGCGGACGCCCGCATTGTCATCACGCACGGTGGGCCGTCCAGCTTTCTCATGCCGTTACAAATTGGGAAAATCCCGATCGTTGTCTCGCGGCAGAAGAAATACCGGGAGCATGTCAACGACCATCAGGTGGAATTTGCGAAAAACGTCGCCGAACGGATGGGGACAATCATTCACATTACAGAAATCGGCGAGCTGAGACACGCGATCGAACAGTACGATCAGATTGTCGCAGGCATGAATCAGACGATGGAAAGCAACAATGCCTGCTTCTGCAGCGCATTGAAAAGCCTGATCGACGAGATATGCTGCTGATCTGTCTGAAGGCCATGGCAGCGGGGGAGAGTGCACATGAGAAACGTATTGGTAGTTGCAAAGGATTTACAGCTTCATGGCATCACGAGCGTGATCATGAGCTATTTCCGGGCGCTGGATCGGAATCTGATCCGGATGGATTTTGCCGTGGGCTCCCCGGTGGATCGCGATCTGCTGCGTGAAATCAGAGCAGCGGGCAGTCAGGTTGAACTCCTGCCGCCCAAATCGGAACAGCCGATGGGCTATTACGCGGGGATCGACCGGGCCATGAAGAAGAAACAATATGACATCCTTCACGTCCACGGAAACAGCGCCGTGATCGGCGCCGAGCTGCTTTTGGGGCTGCGCAATCACATCCCGTATCGCATTGCGCATTCGCACAACAGCATGTGCAATCACGTCTGGATGCACCGGCTGCTGCGGCCTTTTTTTTCGCATACCTACACAAAGGGGCTGGCGTGCAGTGAGCTGGCCGGGACATGGATGTTTGGAAAACGGCCGTTTCAGGTGCTCCAGAACGGTCTGGACACGCACAAGTATGTGTTTCGCGATGCGGACCGAGCGGAGATCCGGACGGAATACGGTCTGAAAAACAGCTATGTCGTCGGCCATATCGGCTGCTTCAACAGGCAGAAAAACCACACGAGAATTGTCGATATCTTCTGTGCCTTGAAAGCAAAGCTGCCGTCCGCGAAGCTGCTGCTGGTGGGAGACGGCGGGACAAGAGAAGAGATCGAAAACAGAGTCGCCGCACTGCATCTGGAACAGGATGTGATCTTTGCCGGGACAAAACAGAACATTCCGCAGCTGCTCGCTGCGATGGACTGTTTTTTGCTCCCGTCTCTGCACGAGGGATTGAGCGTCGTGCTGCTGGAGGCGCAGATCAGCGGTCTGCCGTGCATTCTGTCCGATGTCTGTTCCAGCGAGGCGAAATTGGGAGAGCACTATATTCCGGTCTCGCTGGACGCTCCGGACGCCGCGTGGGTGCAGGCGATCTGTGAGAATCCCGTCGAACCGGCGGACAGGCGATCGTTTTACGCGGCCCATCGGGACGCCGTCGAACGGTTTGAAATCACGAAAACGGTCAGGGAGCTGACCAATTTATACTGCGGGCGGCAGAAATAAGGGGAGCGGGAATGAAACTTGCGGGAATCACATGGTGGAGAAACAACTACGGCTCCATCCTTCAGGCGTATGCGCTGCAAACCGCGCTTGCGTCTGTCGGCGGCGTGCAGTATGAAATTCTGTGCCAGTATGGAAAGGAAATCGGGTCGCTCGACAATTTGCTGGACAAATGGAAGACATACGGCCTTGCGGAAACGGTGCACCGGGCGTTCTGGCGGTTTGGCATACCGCCGCTGAGAAAAAGAAGCGCGGCCATTCAGAATTTTGTCCATCAAAACCTGCGCGTCTCGGAGCAGCAGTACAGCGAATCGACGATTGGCGAGGCGAATGCCCGGTACGATGGCTTCCTCTGCGGCAGCGACCAGATCTGGAACCCGACGCTGACGGACGTGCACAGCATGTACTGGCTGACGTTCGCGCAGGAAGACAAGTTGAAGATCGCCTATGCGCCCAGCATCGGCGCAGAAGCGCTGAGCGAGCCGCAGAAAACGGCCATCCGGGAGAACCTGAGCCGCTTTCAGGCGATCTCCTGCCGGGAAGAAAGCGGCACAAGGCTGCTCAACGCCGTGCTGGGAGAGGAGAAATGCCAGACGGTTTTGGACCCGACGCTGCTGGTCTCCCGGACGCTTTGGGATCAGATGAGCGCGGAGACGGAACAGACGGAACCCTATCTCTTTGTGTATCTGCTGCGCGGCACCAAAGCGCAGCGCAGGATGGCGGAGGCGTTTGCCGCCCGAAACCATCTCAAAATTTACACCATGCCCTTTCTGGATACGGAGCATATCGTCTGGTACGACTGGAAATTTGGCGACAGGAAAATCTGGGCGGCCGATCCGGCGGACTTTGTCTCACTCATCCGGAATGCCGCTTATGTCGTGACCGATTCGTTCCACGCCATGGTGTTCAGCTGCCTGTACCACAAAACGTATTTCGCGTTCCAAAAGCGCGGCGCCGCGCAGCACAGCCGCATGGCGGATCTCCAGCAGCTGCTGGGTATAGAAAACCGGATCATGGACGATTCGGTCAGCGCCATCGACGAAGCGGATTTCGGAACCATCCCATGGGATCTTGCGGAGGAGCGATTGCAGCGCGCCCGGGAAAAATCGAAACAATACCTGCTTTCCGCGTTGGAAATGCAGGGAACCAGCGGGGGGACGGTATGGTTTATGCATACAAAAATGAAGACCGGGAGTTGATGCGCAGCTCGTCGGGCGGCGCGTTCCTCGCGCTCTGCCGTGCGTTCGCGAAGCGCGAGGAAGGCGCGCGGGCGTGCTATTATTGCGGCGCGGTCATGACCGAAGACCTGCATGTCGCGCATCGGATTGTCGATTCCGTGGAGAAATGCGCGGCATTGCAGGGCTCGAAATATGTCAAAAGCGAGCTGGGGACATGCTATCCGACCATCCGGACGCTTTTGCGGGACGGAAACGCGGTCTTGTTTTCCGGAACGCCCTGTCAGGTGGCGGGGCTGAAACGCTATCTCGCCCAATACGGCGAGCCGGCAGAGCACCTGCTCACCATCGACGTGATCTGCCATGGAGCGCCCGTGAAGCGGGTGTGGGACGACTACAAGCGCTGGCTGGAACAACAGGCGAAGAGCGCCTTGACGTCGTACAGCTTCCGCTATAAGCCGGAGGGGTGGCGCGCATATCCGGCCCGCGCCGTGTTCCAAAATGGAAAGGAATACGTCAACACCAGCGAGACGTCGGTCTATTCCCGGTTGCAGATGCGGGGACTTTCGGTGAGCAGCGGGTGCTTTTCCTGCGCGTATGCGAAAGAGCAGCGGGAAGGCGACGTGACACTGGGAGATTTTTGGGGCATTGAAACCATCGCGCCGGACATCCCACACAAAAACGGCGTGTCGCTGGTGCTGACGAATACCGAGCGGGGGGAGCAGCTGATGGCGCTGCTGTCACAGAATACAGGCCGCGCGCAGCTGGTCAGACAGATACCGGGAAACACATACCTGAACTACCAGCACAATCTGCGTGCTCCGACAGAAAAACCGGCCGACTATGAGGCGTTCTGGCAGGAGTATGCGCGCGGCTTTGACTACGTTTTGCGAAAATATCTGCGCTACGGAAGCCGGTATCAAATGCTGTTCCGCCTGAAAAAGATCATACGGAAAACGCCGGTGATCGATGTGTACAGACGGCTGCGGCGCAGACAGACGGGGTGATTGTGGTTTTCTCACACGGTTGCTCCGGCCAGGGGAGGGGAGAATCCGATGAATATACTGTTTGTCACGACATTTTACTGGCCCAATATGCAGGGCGGCGTGGAACAGGTGGTGAAGCGCCTGGCGGAAAGCCTCACCGCAGAGCACAATGTGGCGGTTTACTGCTGTGACGAAAGGGATGGAACAACCAGATCGGTGCAGTGCGTCAACGGCGTGCGCGTCTACCGCGCATCCGCGCACCGGTTTCAGCTGTTCCGCTTCAGCTATCAGAAGAGCAGTCTGGGAAAGCTGGAAAAAGTGAGCCAGAAGATGCTGTGCTATTACAACCACGACATCGCGCGCGATTTCGCGTGGGTGTGCGATTCGTTTCAGCCGGATCTCATCCACACGCACACGCTGTATGGGATTCCGCCGGTCGTGTGGAAATGGGCGAAGCAGCGGCACATTCCCACCATCCACATGATACACGACATCACCCCGGTCTCTCCGGTGCAGTATGGGCACCGGGCCAATTTCCTCGTGAAAAAAGCACACAAGTGGTATATGAATCGCTATTCCCGCTATGTGGACGTGGTCACCGCGCCGTCTCAGTACACACTGGACACGTCGCTGGCGGCGGGATGCTTCCGCAACGCGAAGATCCGGCAGGTGGTTGCGAATGCGGTGGAAATCGACCGGGAGAAGCTGCGGGCGCGGTTTGAAAACAAGACAAAGGACCGCTCGGACAAAACCCGATTTGTCTTTGCGGGCAGGCTGGTGTACTTCAAAGGCATCAAAACCATGCTGCGCGCGTTCGATATGGTGCAGGACGAGAACCTCGAGCTGCACATTTGCGGGGACGGAGAGCTGCGGGAATACGTGCAGCAGGCGGCCGCGCGGGACAAGCGCATCGTCTATCACGGAAAATTGGCGCTCGATGCGTTATACGCGGTCTACGGCACATGCGACGTGCTGATTGTCCCGTCGGAATGGCCGGAGCCGTTCGGCATGGTGCTGATCGAAGGGAACGCCAACGGATTGCCGGTCATCGCCACGCGGTGCGGGGGCATGACCGAAATGGTGGAGGCGATGCACTCCGGCTGCCTGTATGACGCCGGAGACGTGCAGGCGCTGCGGGGCTTGATGGTGCAGTTCAGCGACAGGGACTTTCGCGCGGGATTTTATCCGCATATTTTGCAGCACATCGACGCCTACAATTTCGATCATCAGCTTGCGCGGTTTGAACGCCTGTACAGACAGATACACGAGAGGTAACCACGAGATGAGGATGCAGACAAACAAACAGAGCATAGTCGTGCTCCTGATGATACTCCCCTATCTGATGCCGGATATCGTAACCAGAACCGCCGTCGGGAGCAGCCTCGTGATGTGCTGGAAGCTCGCGACCGCGGCCGTCGTGATTTGGAAAATGATCGACGAGCATGTCGTTCGCCATATGCCGATCCTGCTGTCCCTGTTTTACCTGACGATCGTGGCGAGCGGGCTTGCGCACGGCAGATTTGTCGTATCCAATCTGACGGGGGCGGCGCTGCTGTGGATCTGCTATTATCTGACCAATACCAGGGAAAAACGGCGGGTCTTTTATTCCGTCTATCTGACGGTTGGAAAGATTTTGCTTTACGGCAACGTGGTCACGATGCTTTTGTTTCCGGACGGCCTGTACCGCACGTCGGTTTACAGCCTGAACTGGCTGCTGGGCTATAAGAATACCTTTGTCGAATCGATCATACCGATCTTGACCGTTCTGTGCCTGGATTATTTTGAAAACGGGAAGCGCATAGACGGTTCGTTTCTCGCGCTGTGGGGCGCGGGCGTGCTTTCCATGGCGCTGTCCTCCTCCGCGACGGGCGTGATATGCATCGCCGTGTTTTCCGCCGGCGCGTGGCTGGTGTGGAACAAAAAATACCCGTCCTGGCTGACGATATCGGGCGCTTTTGTCGTCTATTTTCTGGTGAACCACCTGTTGATCACCGGGACGCTGCTCGAGCTTCTGCACGGGCTGATCACAGAGGTGCTGAACCGCAGCGCGACGCTGACGGGCAGAACGTCGATCTGGCGGGCGGCGCTGTCGATCGCCGCAGAATCGCCGCTGTTCGGCACCGGGTTTGTGGAATCGGACGCCTTTGGCCTGTCGTTCCACGTCTCCCATGCGCACAACATGATACTCAACTACCGGCTGCTCGGCGGATATGCGTGCGTGGCGATGCTGTGGCTGTGTTTTCTCTATTTTGACCGGCTGCGGGCAAACGCCGCCATGCCGGGCTTGCAGATTCTCCCCGTCTTTCTGATTACGATCTTCACGATGGGGTTTTCCGAGGCGCTGCTGCTCAACAGCAATTTTGTGTACCCCATTCTGGTCATTGCGGCCAATATCCTGTACGGCGATCGGAAAAAACGAAACCGGATGCGTGCGATGACTGCGAGGCAAATAAAATGAAAGTTGGATTGTGTACCCCATATAAAATCTTGAACTATGGAACAAAGCTCCAGGCATATGCCGTGCAGGAAAAAATCAGAAGCATGGGATATGAGGTGGAAATCGTCGATTTCATCAGAAAAAGCGACCTCCGGCCGAACAAGCTGTTTCATCGGTACTGCAATGCGGAATTTGTCCGGACGAAGCTCAAAAGCCGGCGCGGCGCGGGAGCCGCCGATGAGGAATACCGGATCGGGCTCAAAAAGAGAACAGACGCCATTCACAGCTTCGACCAGACGCATTACATCAAATCCGGCGTGATCCGGGGTTTTTCGGGATTGCGGGAGAACGCAAAGTCCTATGCCGCGGTGGTCTGCGGCAGCGATCAGATCTGGCTGCCCTCCAATGTGTACAATCCGACCGTGACGCTGGAATTTGCGCCGAAGGGCTGCAAGCGCATCGCGTTTGCCCCCAGCTTTGGCGTGAGTCAGGTGCCGAAATCCAAGCGGAAGGAATTTGTCCGCTTTCTGAAAAACATGGACGCCATTTCCGTGCGCGAGGATTCCGGGCGAGCCATCCTTTCCGATCTGATCCAGCAGGACGTGCCCGTCGTTCTGGACCCTACGCTCGCGGTGGATCCCGCCGTGTGGCGCGACCTACAGCGCAGCGGCAGAACGCTCGTCTCCGGGAACTATGTGTTCTGCTACTTTCTGGGCACCTCGCCGCAGCACCGGGCATACGTCAAAAAAATTGCGGCGGAGAGAGGGCTGAAAATCGTAGCGCTGCCGCACTTTATCGAATACAATGCGGCGGACGAGCACTTCGCGGATGTCAATTTATATGACGTCACGCCGTGCGATTTCCTGCGGCTGATTGCGGAGGCGGCGCTGGTCTGCACCGATTCGTTTCACGCGAGCGCCTTTTCCATCCTCTTCGGCAGGCAGTTTTATACGTTTGAGCGATTTCAATCGCGCGACAGGCAGTCCACCAATTCCCGCATTGATACGCTGTTAAACCGCATCGGTCTGGAAAGCAGACGCATTGCCGGCGCTTGTCCGCCGGCCGCCGCGCCGGACATCTCGGCGAAGCAGTATGACGCGGTCGCGAAGCGGCTGGCAGAGCTGCGGAAACAGACAGACGACTACTTAGAGCGGGCGTTTCGCGACGTACCCCGCAGCCGGCCCAATTCCCGCGGGTTTTCCGCACCGGAGCCGCAGGACTGCTGCGGCTGCACGGCCTGTGTCGCCGCCTGTCCGCAGCAGTGTCTGGAGATGGCAGCCGACCCGCAGACGGGCTTTCACTATCCGAGGCTTGCCGACCCGTCCCGATGCATCCGCTGCGCCGTGTGCAGCAGCGTGTGCCCGGAAAAAAGCCGCCGCAATGTGCTCCATTCGATATCCCAATCGTACTATGGCAGAAATACGGAGCGGGCGGTCCGGCTGCGCAGCGCGTCCGGCGGGATTTTTTCGGCGCTGGCGAAACGGGTTCTGGAGGACGGCGGATATGTCTGCGCCGCCCGATACGACGAAACGCATGCGGTGGTGCACACCATCGTTTCCGACCCCCGCGACCTTCCGCTTTTGGCGGGCTCCAAATATGCGGAGAGCAGGATGAACGACTGCTTTCCGAGCATCCAAGCGCTGCTGAGCCGGGGAGAGACGGTGCTGTTCTGCGGCACGCCCTGCCAGGCGCACGGACTGAAGGCCTTTCTGGGCAGGGAGTATGAGAACCTGTTTCTGGTCGATCTGCTGTGCTACGGCATCCAGTCGCCCAGGGCCTGGGAAGCCTATTTGACCGAGGTGCGCGGCGGGAAGGACATCCGCTCGATCAATATGCGCGCGAAAGACACCGGTTGGGAACAGTATTCCATGAAAATCACATTTGCAGACGGGACGACGTACCTCGCGGACAGGGAAAAAGACCCCTATCTGCGAAGCTATGCCGAGGGGCTGTTTCTCAGGCCGTCCTGCTTTTCCTGCAATCTGAAGGCGTTTCCCAGAAGCAGCGACATCACCATTGGCGATTTATGGGATTACGACGCTGTTTGCCGAGAGGAGAACGACCAGACCGGGATGAGCATTCTGATCCCCCATACGCCCAGAGCCGAAGCCATGCTCGAGGCGCTGCGGGAGGACGGCTCGATCGAATACCGGGTAATCGATGCCAGGGCGCTGGATCGGGTGCACCCGCTGTTTTGCCTGCCGTCAAAGAAGAACAGAAACTATGCGCGGTTTTTCCGGCTGCTGCGTGCGGAAAAGCTGCCGTTTTCCGCTATCATCAACGTGTGCGCGCCTTCCGGCCTGGAAAAAGGCCTGCGGGGCGTGGTGAGAAAGGCGAAGCACCGCCTGAAATAGCGCGGGCTCGGAACAAGGAGGAGGATATGAGCACCATCGATGCGCAAAGCGCAAGCAGGAATGAACAGCTGATCAAGAATTCGTTCATTCTCAGTCTGGGAACCTTCGTTCCCAAGGTGATCACCGTACTGATTCTTCCGCTGCTGACCGCCTATTTGACGATTGCGGAGTACGGAAATTACGACCTGATCCTGTCTGCCACCAGCCTGATCGTCCCGATCGCCATGCTGCAAATACAACAGGGTCTGTTCCGCTATCTGATCTCGTCCAGGACAGCGGAACAGCGCGAGGCGTATCTGGCCTCGTCTCTGGTCTATGTGCTCGCCATCTCGGCGGCGTCCGTTCCGATTGTGTATGCGGTCGGACGGATGCTGGGGCTGGATTCGATGGTCAGCCTGCTGATGTGCGCGCTGGTGGCGGCGGAATCGCTGTATCTGCTGATCGGGCAGGCGCTGCGCGGGACAGGGAGAAATCTGGAATATTCGCTCGGCGTCATCTGCTATTCCGCCGTCAACGCCGCCGTGATCTTTCTGCTGGTCTATCTGATCCCGCTGGGACTGCGGGGCGTGGTGGTCTCGATCACCGCGGCCTACGCTGTGGCGGCGGGCATGATGCTGCTCGCGGTGATGAAACAATGCAGGGTGCGCCTGCGCGCGGTCAGCAAAGCCGCGCTGAAGGAGCTGCTGCGCTTTTCGGCGCCGATCGTTCCCAGCTCGATTTCCCTTTGGGTTGTGAATTTATCCAACCGGTTCATCATCGTATACTTTTTGGGCGCCGCCGCCAACGGCATTTACTCCGTGGCGAACAAAATTCCCGCGCTGTACACGACGGCGTATACCATCTTCAGCCTGTCCTGGAATGAGATGGCGGCGAAGGTCGCCGATGTGGATGACAAGCCGGAGAAATATTACAGCGTGGTGTTTGAGAAGCTCTATTCCTTCCTGATCGGCGCGATGCTGATGATCATTGCCGCCAGCCCGCTGTTTTACAAAATCTTTGTGCACGCGCAGTACTACGACTCGTACTATCAGACAGCCATTCTCTATTTTGGCGTCTTTTTCAACAGTCTGGTCATGTACTACGCGAGCATCTATATCGCGATCAAGAAGACGAACCGCGTGGGCTATTCCTCCGTTGTCGGCGCGGTGATCAACATTGTGATTTCGCTGGCGGGCGTGTCGAAATTCGGACTGTACGCGGCATCGGTGGGCACGGCGGTTTCGTATTTCGCCATTGCGCTCTACCGCGCGGTGGATATCAACCGATACCTCAGGATCACCTATCCGTTCCGGAAGATCGCTGTGGGTCTGCTGCTGATGATCGTCTCCAGCATGGCCTATTACAGCCGGCAGTGGCCCGGTTTTCTGCTGTGTATTTTTCTGGCAGTCGGATATAACCTGAAGGAAAACCGCGATATGATTGTCTGGATGAAAAACAAGCTGTTGAGAAGACGAAACAGATGATGCGGCTGCGGCTCGAACCGCAGGCGAAAACGCGACAGAGAAACGGAAAGGGGACAATACCATGCTGGTCGATTATCATGTACACACCTCCTTCAGCGACGACTCGGTCTATCCGATGGAATCGGTCGTCGTGGACGCGATTGCGAAGGGGCTGAGCGAGATCTGCTTCACCGATCACGTCGATTACGGCGTCAAGGACGACTGGGACAGCGGCAAGGAAATTCTGTACCGGGACGGCGACCCGATTGCCAACGTCGACTACCCCCAATATATGGAGGAAATCGCGCGGATGCAGCGGCAGTACGGCGACCGGCTCGCCATCAAAACCGGACTGGAATTCGGCATGCAGGTGCACACCATCCCGCAGTTCGCGCGGCTGTTCCAGCGGTACCGGTTTGACTGCATCCTGCTGTCCGTCCATCAGGTGGAGGACAAGGAGTTCTGGACACAGGACTTCCAACGGGGACGCACGCAGCAGCAGTACAACGAGCGCTACTATGAGGAGATGCTCGCCCTCGTCCGGCAGTACAAGGATTACAGCGTGCTGGCGCATATGGATCTGATCACGCGCTACGACGAGGCCGGCCTGTATCCGTTTGAAAAGATCCGGCCGTATGTGGAAGAGATTCTGAAAACCGTCATCGCGGACGGCAAGGGATTGGAATTCAACACGTCCTATCACCGATACGGGCTGAACGACACGACGCCGTCCATGGACATCCTGCGCCTGTACCGCAGTCTGGGCGGCGAGATCCTGACGTTCGGCAGCGACAGCCACAAGCCGGAGCACCTGGGCGCCTATATGGCGGAGGCGCAGGAGGTGGTGAAAAGCCTGGGCTTCTCCAGCTTCTGCACCTATCAGGACATGCAGCCGGTGTTCCACAAGCTGTGACCGGCTGAAATGACATTCGCAAAGACAGAAAATCCTCCGTATGCGGCACGGCTCTCCTGACGGGGAGACAAGCATACGGAGGATTTTTTTCTTTTGTATCGGAGCGCCCGCGCTTCAATAGCGCAGGAGAAAATAGATCACGTAGACCCAGCTGAGCAGCCCGTGAAAAATCGCCCAGCCGACCGACTGCCAGGTCGTGTAGCTGATGACCATGGCCAGCGCGCTGCCGAAGGTGACGCCCGATTTTACGGTTTTGCGAACTGCGGTCTGTCTGTTGTCCTCCATCGCGCGATTCTCCTCAGAGTCCGGTGTCGGCGTCAAACAGAATCCCGGCGCGCTTGCGCATGGACTCCATGTGCTTGACGACCTGCAGGGCGAGCGTCAGCTTTTGGTGGCAGGCGGCCAGATCGCCCTGCGCGAACAGCGCCTGCATCTGCTCGAACTCGTAAAACCAGCGCGGGCGGTCCTGCCGGTTGCAGCGCTCCTCTGTGCCGTCGCGCAGGACGAGGCGCACCTCCGGACAGCCGTTGCTGTCGCCGTCCACGTACAGATAGCCCTTCTCGCCCTGAATCTGCACGGAATTGACGCCGGTGGTGTCCTTTGCGCCCTCGCAGACGCACACGAAGTCCGGATAGCGCAGAACGGCGACGCCGGAGGTATCGATGCCGTTCTCGTGCTGGTTGGGCGTGTAGTCGGTCGAATCCGGCTCGCCGAACAGCCCCATGACAAACTGGATGTTGTACAGGTTGATGTCCTCCAGCGCGCCGCCGGAGAATTTGGGCAGGAACACATTCGGCTGCTGCCCGGCGAGCAGCGCGTCATAGCGGCTGGAGTACTGGCTAAAGCTGCACAGCACGATGCGGAGCCTGCCCAGACGGGGCAGGTTTTCTTTGATGTACTGATAATTGGGCAGCGCGTGCGTGGTGACCGCCTCGAACAGGAACAGCCCGCGGGACAGCGCGATGCGGTACAGCTCCTCCGCCTCGCGCAGCGTGCTGGTGATCGGCTTTTCCACGACGACGTGCTTGCCGTGCTCCAATGCACGGCGCGCCTGCGCGTAGTGCAGGCTGTTGGGCGAGGCGATGTACACGGTGTCCACCGTGTCGTCCGTCAAAAACTGCTCCAGATCGGTGTGCACGCGCGGGATGTCAAACGCCCCGGCGAGCGCCGCCCCGGTCTGCTCCCGGCGGGAATAGACCGCGCTGAACTGAATGCCGTCGATCGGCCGGATTGCCGACAGAACCGCGTGTACGATGGTTCCTGTTCCAATGATGCCGAGCTTCATGTGTTACCTCCTGCCTGATAGGCTGCGTATTTCAGTGAAAGTGTCTCTACAACGATGAACAATCCCGCCGCGCTGTAATAGGACAGGCCGCTGCGCCCGATTTGCAGCTGCTGCGTGTAAAACGGGATGGAAAAATCGCACAGGCGCGCCAGCTCGTTGGCGTTGTCCTGGCAGATGGAGACCAGATACACGCCGTGCGCGCGCAGCTGCCGGGCGTAGGCGTTCATCGAGGTGTTGTTCCCCGAGACCGAGAGCAGGAACATCACGTCGCCGGGCTGCATCTGGTGGAGCGCCATCTCGCGCTCCTCCCGCCCCTCGATGACATTGACCAGCTTTTCGTCCAAGAGGAAAAAGCACTTGAGCACCTTTGCCGCGGATTTCTGCACCGAGCCGGAGCCGTAGGCGTAGATGTTCGCCGCCGCGTCCAGGCGCCGGAACAGCTCGGTGCAGTCGTATTTTTCGATCAGTGTGACTGTGCGCGTCAGGTCGAAGCAGGTGCGCTCCACGTTGCGCTCGTCCACCACAGGGCGCTGTTCCTCCTCCCATTTGAGAAAGACCTTGAATTCCCCGAAGCCGTCCATGCCGAGCAGCTGGAGAAAGCGCAGCACCGTCGTGTGCGAGACCTGACAGGCGTCCGCGAGCTGATGCAGCGACATGCTGCGGCACTGCTCGCGGTGCTGGCTGATATATTGCCAGATGATGTGATCGCTCGCGCTCATGCGATCAAAATGCTCATGAACCAACGTCTCCAGCTGCACGTTCCTGCTCCTTTCGCTGTTTGTATTCCAGATACTTCAAAAACAGAATGTCGATCAGAATAAAATATGAGGTGGTGGATTCATACATCCAGTGAATCGGCGTTTCCATCAGGCAGCCCGCCTCGACATACAGCTGGTGCGTGCACAGATGCGCCAGCGTGTTTTCCTTGTTCTTGGTGATGGAGATGAGCGGGACGCCGCGCACGCGCAGCTGCCGCGCCATTTGCAGCATCTTCTCGTTCTCGCCGGACACGGAGATCAGCAGGCACAGGTCGCGCGGCGTGAGCAGCGGCAGCAGGTTGATGAGCTCCTGCCCGCTGGGCACGTCGTAGAACATCAGGCCGGCGCTCATGAAAATGCGCTTGAATTCCTTTTTCACCGAGGTCTGCACCATGCCTTCGCCGCAGAGATACAGCCGGTTCGCCCGTTCGATCTCGTCGAAAATCGGGTCGCAGTTTTTGTTGCTGATGTTTTCCGCCACGCTGTGGTAGATCTGCCGCATCTGGTCGATGCGGTCGGAGACACCGCCCTTCTGGTTGTCCAGCTTGAGGTAGACCTTCATCTCGGCGAAGCCGTGGAACCCCAATTTTTGCGCGAAGCGCATGACAGCCGTGCGCGAGACGCAGCATTTCTGCGCCATCGCGCCGATGGTCATCGCCTCACATTCGCTGCGGTGCAGCGACAGATATTGCCAGACCGCCCGGTCGCTCTCGCTGAACCGCGCGTAATTCTGATTCACCAGTTCCTCTATGTTCATCTCTATATACCCCGCATCCAATCGATTGTACCTATACTATAACATTTCTTGGTGGAAAAAACAAGAAAGGCAGGCCGCGCGGCCTGCCTTTCCGGATTGAGGATATAAGAATTGGAGATGTATGGATTGGCAAAATCAGTTTGCTCAGTACATGCCGAGCCGGAACGAGACGAACATGCAGAATGCACTGAACACCAGCAGGACGATGCTGCCGGAGATGTCGCGCCAGAAGTGGTCGTTCCATTTCTGGCGGATGGCGGCGGCCGGGCTGACGCCGGTCATCTCGAAGACAAAATACAACAGGACGATCATCAGGATGAAATAGATCGTGTTGGAGAGCATGGCTTCGGCGACCATCATCAGCGTCAGGTTGCAGACCGCGTAGCCTGCGTCGCCCGCGTGCAGATGCTGCTGGACGAACTTGAGCAGGTAGGCGATGAACGGACCGGTCATGGATGCCAGAAAGCTGACGGTCAGCGTCGGGTTCTGGCTGAGGACGCTCTGCAAATCGGTTGTACCGGCCGCGGCCTGGAGGTATCCCAGGGAAATAAACGGCGCGATTGCCAACAGAACCTTGGCGGTTGTAAACCATCTGTCTCTTGCGTGGAAATTACGAACCACCTCGGTGGAAGCGGCGGAACGGCGGTTTTTCTTCTTCGCCATGGGAATACCTCCTTCGGGAATCGCAGCGCTGCTGCGTGATGCTTGACTTACTTAAGCTCCGGCCAGTAGCCCTTGTTGGCCTCGATCAGGTCGTCCAGGATGAGCTTCGCGATGCGCGCGCTCGGAACGATCTTGGACAGGGTGAGCGCCTGCCACATCTTCTGGTAGCTGCCTTCGATCCAGGCCTCGACAACCAGCTTCTCAACGCCGACCTGCTGCTCCATCAGGCTCTTCTGGAACTGCGGGATGGCGCCCTGCGCGATGCGCTCGTAGCCGTTGGAGCCGACGATGCACGGAATCTCGACCATTGCGGTGCGGTCGAAGTTCTCCACTGCGCCCTCGTTCGGGACGATCAGCAGGAAGCGCTCCTGGGTGTTCTCCGCGATGGCACACGCCAGGTCAACGATATACGTTGCATGTGCATCCGCCTCGAAGCCGCCGTCCTTCGCGGTGCCCTTCTCGATGATGCTGCGGCAAGCGCCGAAGACGGTCTTCTCGCGGCCTTCCATGACCTCGTTGGCGCGGGTGTGCTCCGGATTGGTGTGCTCTACGACGTAGTCCGGGAACAGGTAGTACTTGAGGTAGGTGTTCGGGATGGTGTCCGGATCGACCGCGTAGACGTCGCGCGCCTTCTGGAAGGTCTCGACCCAGCTCTGATCGACGTGCTGGTTGGTCTCAGACAGCGCGTCGGCGAAGCCGTTGGCCGCGACGTGCTTCTTGATCTCCGGCATCAGGTCGTTGCCTTCCTTGTCGTAGATCTTGTGCCACCAGCCGAAGTGGTTCAGGCCGTAGTAGCCGACCTGCATTTCCTTGCGGGACTTCAGACCGACCATGTTCGCCATCTTCTCTTCCAGATCGATCGGCATGTCGCAGATGTTCAGGATCTTGGAGTTCGGACGCAGGCGGCGGGTTGCCTCCGCGACGATGGCTGCCGGGTTGGAGTAGTTGAGCATCCAGGCGTTCGGGCTGTACTTCTCCATGTAGTCGAGGATTTCCAGTACGCCGCCGATGGAGCGCATGCCGTAAGCGATGCCGCCGGGGCCGCAGGTCTCCTGACCGACAACGCCGTACTTCATCGGGATCTTCTCATCCAGCTCGCGCATCGCATACTTGCCGACGCGGATGTGAGCGAGAACGAAATCGACATCAGTGAAAGCGGTTTCCGGATCCGTGCTGTAGCCGAATTCGATGTCCGGTGCATTTTCTCTCAGATAGATTTCGCAGGCCTTCGCCACGATCTCCTGACGCTCCGCGTCGTTGTCGTAGAACATGATCTTGCGGATCGGGAAGCGGTCGCGCTCCTTGAGCAGCATCAGCGCGATGCCCGGAGTGAAGGTAGAGCCGCCGCCGGCAACAGTTACCGAATAAGCTTTCTTAGACATAGTGAATTCCTCCATAGTCTTTCAAATTGGGTTTTTGCTTGTTTTTGATAGATGGAATATGGATTGCAGCGCGCCCGCAGAGGGGAGGGGCTTCCCCTCCGCGGGGCTGCGTTTCTGGTAGTTGATGGGGATGAATCGTCCGTGCCGTTACATGCGGTACGTTACGACGACCGTCTTGCCGGCCTGCGCCTTGTCCGTCGGATGTCTCTGAACCTCCGAGCAGTCGTCGCCGTTGGTCAGCAGGATCGGGGTGTGCATCGGGTAGCCCTTGCGCTTCATCAGGTCCATATCGACCGTGCACAGGAGATCGCCGGCCTTGACCGAAGCGCCCTCCTTGACCTGCGGGTGGAAGCCCTCGCCGTTCAGCTCGACGGTGTTGACGCCGATGTGAACGAGCAGCTCCAGGCCGTCCGCAGTCGTGAGGCCGTAGGCGTGCAGCGTTTCGGCTACCATGGATACCTGACCGTCAACCGGGGAGTAGACCTTGCCGTCCTCGACGATGACCGCGACGCCGTCGCCGAGCGCCTTGGAGGCGAATACCTCATCCGGAACGTCCTCGACGTTGACGACCTTGCCGTTCGCAACCGCGACGATGGTGTGCTGCTGCGCGTCGCCGGACGCCTTTTTCTTCGGCGCTTCCGCTGCCGGAGCCGGCTCCTCGGCGGAGACCAGTTCGTAAGCGGACGGGTTCTGCAGGATGGTCTCGAAGCGGCCGCGTACATGCGGTACGCTCAGGCCGACGATGACCTGCATCGCCTTGCCGTTCTTGGAGATGCCGTGTGTGCCGATGGCCTTGAAGTAGCCGTCGTCCTTGACCTTGGTCTCGTCCTTGACGTTGGTGCGCAGACGGGTCGCGCAGTTGGTGACGTCAACGATGTTGTCGGCGCCGCCCAGACCGTCAAGAATCATGGCTGCCAGGATGGTCTTTTCGTCCATCTGGACGTCCTTGCCGCCGGCCTGCTTCGCGCGGAACTCGGCCTTGGAGTAGAACTTGGTCTCTGCGGTGTCCTCACGGCCCGGCGTTTTGAAGTCGAACTTGGCGATGAGGAAGCGGAAGACGAGGAACCAGATGCCGGTGAATACCAGACCGATGACGAGCAGGAGCAGGTATTCCTTCCAGTGCGAGCTCATCAGCGGGATGAAGTTGAGCGAGCTCATCTCGATCAGACCGCCGGAGAAGACGCCGACGATGCCGAACAGGTTGATCACGGTGGACAGGCAGGCCGCCAGGAATGCGTGTACCACAAACAGCGGGGGTGCGATGAACAGGAAGGTGAATTCGATCGGCTCGGTTACGCCGCAGACGATTGCCGTCAGCGTAATCGGAATCAGCAGGCCGAGCAGCTGCTTTTTCTTTTCCGGCTTTGCGGTCGCGTAGAACGCCAGCGCAATGCCCGGGCAACCGAAGATCTTGGAGAAGCCGGTTGCGGTGAATGCGGCCTCCGGACACAGGGATTTCAGCGAAGCGGAAGAAGCTGCGATCTGCGGAAGCTGCGTTGCCCAGTAGGAGTAGATGCCGCCCGGGCAGACGAGGTTGTCATAGTAGAACGGGCTGTACAGCAGGTGGTGCAGACCGAACGGGATGAGCAGTCTCTCGAGGAAGATGAAGACCCATACGCCGAGGGCGCCGGTGTTCATGACAAAGCCCTGGAACATCTGCATGCCATTCTGGATATGCGGCCAGATCAGGCAGCAGAGGACTGCGACCGGCAGCATGACGAAGAAACCGATCATGAAGATGAAGGTGGAGCCGTTGAACGAGCCCAGCCAGTCGGGCAGTTCGGTGTCGAAGAAGCGGTTGTGCAGGTAGATGACGATACCGGAGATCAGCAGCGCGCCCATCATGCCCATGTCCATCGTCTTGATGTTGGCGATCATGGCCAGGCCGCTCGAGCCGCCTACCTCAGCGGAGAAATCTACGCCGAATACGCCGCCCCACTGGGACAGGATCGTGCTGACAAAGTAGTGGAACGTCAGGTACAGAACCAGCGCTTCCATGCAGCAGCGTCCGGCTTCCTTCTTTGCCAGACCGACCGGCAGGCCGACGACAAACAGGAGCGGCAGCTGGTTGAAGACACACCATGCGCCCTGGAGAACGACGTTCCAGACCAGGTACCACATGCTGTCGGAAGCTGCGAGCTCTCCCATAACAGCAGGCGTGGTAAACAGAGTGCCGATGCCAACCATAATGCCCGCGAATGCGAACAGCAGAACCGGCGTGAACATTGCGCCGCCGAACTTTTGAATTTTTTGCATCATTGTTGCAACTCATCCTCTCTTCTTATTTTTTCTCGTGGCCGGCATCATCCCTCCGGAAGAAAAGCTGTACAACGATGATGTCCTTTGGCATGATTATCATAACACGGCGCACAATCAGAAACAATAGCGCCCGTTCATTTCGGTAACACGCCTGCAAAGTATTAAAATTGAACAAAAGCTGTGAATATTCACACGCGGTTTTTCACAGAAAAGACCAAAGCGCCCGGCCGGACGCGGGCGTCGGACAGAAAAAATCGCCGCGGCGCGAAAGCGCCGCAGCGACAGGGAAGCGGCTCGCGCCGCCTTGGGTTATGCGTCCTCCCGGATCAGCGTGCGCACGGCCTCGACCGCAGCGCGGATGCCGCGCTGCGCCGCGCCTTCGGGCACGGCAGGCGCTTCGGTTTCGTCGTTCCACAGGACGTTGAGCACCGCGCCGCAGCGCACGTGCAGGCAGGCGCCCGCGACGAACAGCGCCGCGCACTCCATCTCGCTGGCGAGCACGCCCGCCGCCGTCCACGCGCGCCACTGCGCCTGCAATTGCGCCGCGACCGGCATGCGCTCCGGGCGGATCTCGCCATAAAAGCTGTCCTTGGACTGCACCACGCCGACGTGCGCGCGGTAGCCCAGCCGCGCGCAGCTGTCCGCCAGCGCGCGCACGACCGGGAAGCTCGCCGCCGCCGGGTATTCCAGCGGGAGATATTCGCGCGAGGTTCCCTCCTGGCGCACGGCGGCGGTCGCTACGACCACGTCGCCGCCGCGCACGGACGCATCGATGCCGCCGCAGGTGCCGACGCGCAGGAACGTGTCCGCCCCGCACTCCGCCAGCTCCTCCAGCGCGATCGCCGCGGACGGCCCGCCGATGCCGGTCGAGCAGACGGACACCGCCGCGCCGTCCAGCCGCCCTGTCCACAGACAGAATTCCCGGTTGGAGGAGATTTTATGCGCGTCCTCCAGACAGGACGCGATGGACGCGCAGCGCCCGGGGTCGCCGGGGAGAATGACATACCGGCCGACGTCCGCCGCCGTGCACTGCAAATGCATCTGTTTTCCGTCGATCCACATGGCGTTACCCCTTTTCCTCCGTGCCGTCCGCGCGCACAATGCGGCGGATATTTTTTTCCGCCTTGCTGCGCGGGATCATGATGACGTGTCCGCAGCCGGTGCACCGCAGCCGGAAATCCATGCCGACGCGCAGAACCTCCCACTCTTTGCTCCCGCACGGATGTGCTTTTTTCATTGTCAAACGATCGCCCAGTTGAATGTCCATGGCGCGCCCCCGTCCTTTCCACCTGTTTTGCCTTATCATAGCACACGCACCGGGGAAAGACAAGCGCGCTGCAAAAAGTGCGCATCTCCCGCCGGACTGCCGCATATAGTCAAAGCAGAGCAAAAAGACATGGATTTTTGAGAACGGAGGGACGCCATGCATCTGAGCTATGCACCGGAAGATCTGGAAACCGCCATCCCCAGACGGGAGGACGTCTGCGCCGCCGCACAGGACGGCAGCATTTTGCAGTCGGTCGCCGTGCGCTGCGACGCGGCGCACAATCTGATCGTCCAGCTGGACGGTCTGGAGGGCCGAATGCCGCGCGAGGAGTGCGCGCTCGGCATCGACACCGGACAGACGCGGGAGATCGCCATTCTCTCGCGCGTCGGCAAGCCGGTCTGCTTTCACGTCCGGCGCATCGAGGGCAATACCGCCCTGCTGTCCCGCCGCACGGCACAGCAGGAGGCGCAGCGCGCGCTGTTTGCCGCCCATCGCCCGGGCGACATCATCGCCGCGCGCGTGACGCATCTGGAGCCGTTCGGCGCGTTTGTCGACGTCGGCTGCGGGCTGGTCTCGCTCATCGGCATTGAAAACCTGTCGGTCAGCCGCATTTTCCACCCGTCCGACCGCGTGCGCGTCGGGCAGCTGCTGCGCGCCGTCATCTCCGGCATGGACGCGGAGACCGGGCGCATCTCGCTGACGCACCGCGAGCTGCTGGGAACCTGGGAGCAGAACGCCGCGCAGTTTGCCGCCGGGGAGACCGTGTGCGGCATCGTGCGCAGCGTGGAGGAGTACGGCGTCTTTGTCGAGCTGACGCCCAATCTGTCCGGGCTGGCGGAGCAGCGCTTTCCCGTCTCGCCGGGGGAGACCGTGTCCTGCTACATCAAATCAATTTTGCCCGAGCGCATGAAGATCAAGCTGAACCTCATCGACCGCATCGGGCATGTGCCGGATGTCCCGCCGCCGCTGTCCTATTTCATCGAGAGCGGGCACCTGCCCTTCTGGCAGTATTCGCCCGAGAGCTGTACGACCCGCCTGATCCGCACGCAGTTCGACCCGGACGGCGCGTGAGCAAACAGACAAATCCCGCCCGCTCCGGAAGAGGAGACGGACGGGATTTCGGGTTTTGTTAACGGTAGAGGAAGGGGATTACAGGTTCTCCTGGAAGAACTTCTGCATTGCGGCCAGCGCTTCGTCCTCCTGCAGGCCGTCGACAGAGATCGTGACGGTGTCGCCCGCCTTGATGCCCATGCCCATGAGCTTAATCATCTGCGTGCACTTGATGGTGTTGTCGTCCTTGGTGAGCAGGATATCCGTCTTCGGGAATTCCTTGGCAGCCTTGACGAGCAGACCAGCCGGACGCGCGTGGATGCCGACC
>DXIG01000091.1 GCA_019112985.1 Candidatus Butyricicoccus stercorigallinarum
AGGATATTGAACAAACCTGCAATTCTTTCTTTCGCCGCCTGCAAAAAGGGAAACGCAAGAATTGAAAAGTTTTCCGAAAAATGCAGAAGCGGGTGCGTGAAACGACAGCAAGGACTTGAAAAAAATCGGAAAGTCTCGTCAGAAAGACGGAAAAACAAGAAGTTAGAAGACGGAATTTGGGCAAAATGGTATACTTTAACCATCAAAAACAACGACGCCGCAGCAGACGGTGAGGAGAACATGACAAGCAATTTTCAGAGGAGGAAGAACCTATGAGCAAGACAAAAATGACAGTTGGTCAGGCAGTCGTCAAGTTCCTGAATCAACAGTACATTGAGATGGACGGCAAGGTAGAGCCGTTCGTCGACGGCATCTTTACCATTTTCGGCCACGGCATGGTCGTCGGCCTGGGTCAGGCGCTGGACGAGGATCCGGGACACCTGCGAGTCTATCAGGGACGCAACGAGCAGGGCATGGCGCACGTGGCGATTTCCTACGCCAAGCAGCACAACCGCCGCAAGATCATCGCGTGCTCGTCCTCGATCGGACCGGGCGCGGCCAACATGGTGACCGCGGCGCTGACCGCGTCCATCAATCACATCCCGCTGCTGCTGTTCCCGTCCGATTCGTTCGCGACCCGTCAGCCGGACCCGGTGCTCCAGCAGATGGAGGTTCCGTCCGACCTGAGCATCACCGCTTCCGACTGCTTCAAGCCGGTGTGCAAGTACTGGGACCGCGTCTCCCGTCCGGAGCAGGTCATGTCCGCGCTGGTCAACGCGATGCGCGTGCTGACCGACACGGCCAACTGCGGCGCCGTCTGCATCAGCCTGCCGCAGGACGTACAGGGTGAATCGTTTGAGTACCCGGATTACTTCTTCCAGAAGCGCATCCATCACATCGCGCGCCGCGGCGCGGACGACTATGAGGTCGCGCAGGCGGTCGAGCTGATCAAGGCTTCCAAGAAGCCGCTCCTGATCTCCGGCGGCGGCGTCCGCTACTCCGAAGCGGGTGAGACCGTCATGAAGTTCGCCAAGGAATTCAACATTCCGGTATCCCAGACGCAGGCCGGTCACTCCGCTCTGCCGGACAGCTTTGAGCTTTCGGTCGGCGGCGTCGGCGTCACGGGCGGTCTGGCGGCGAACGCGCTGTGCAAGGACGCCGATCTCGTCATCGGCGTGGGCACCCGCTTCAACGACTTTGTCACCGGTTCCAAGTGGGTGCTGTTCCGCAACCCGGACATCAAGGTTCTGGCGATCAACACCTCCGAGTTCCATGCGGAAAAGCTGGACGCGACGCGCTGCGTCGGCGACGCCAAGGTCACGCTGGAGCAGATCTATGACAAGCTGAAGGCGGAGGGCTACAAGTCGGGCTACACCACCGAAATTCAGGAGATCCGCGAGGTCTGGGAGAAGGAGCGCCTGAGCGTTCTGGGCGTCCAGTACCACGGCGAGGGCTTCGGCGAAGGCAAGTTCGTTCCGTGCGTGCCGAGCTGGACCGAGAAGATCATGACCGACTTCATCAACGACATCGGCGGCACGATCACCGAGTCCAACGCGGTCGGCATCCTGCGCGAGGAGATCGACGACGACGCGATCGTGGTCGCGGCGGCGGGATCCCTGCCGGCAGACCTGGAGCGCCTGTGGGTCACCGACGCGAAGGACTCCTACAATATGGAGTACGGCGCCTCCTGCATGGGTTATGAAATCGCCGGCGCGCTCGGCTCCAAGCTGGCCGCTCCGGACAAGGAAGTTTACGCGCTGGTCGGCGACGGCTCGTTCATGATGCTCAACTCGGAAATCCCGACCGCGATTCAGGAAAACGCCAAGATCACGGTTGTGGTCTTCGACAACACGGCGTTCGGCTGCATCAACAACCTGCAGATGGGCAACGGCGTCGGCTCGCTGGCGACCGAAATGCGCTACCGCAACGAGGAGACCGGCAAGCTGGACGGCAAGTACTGCTACACCGACTTCGGCAAGGTCGGCGAGGGATACGGCATGAAGGCGTTCTACGCCAAGACGCCGGAGGAGTTCCGCAAGGCCGTTCAGGACGCGAAGAAGGAGTCCTGCTCCTGCATCATCGACGCGAAGGTGCTGCCCAAGACGATGGCAGAGGGCTACGAGTCCTGGTGGCACATCGGCGTCGCCTCCACCTCCAAGTCTGAGGCGGTTCAGGAAGCGCGCAAGCGTCTGGACAAGTACATCAGCGAAGCGAGAATGTACTGATCCGGCCGGAATCAATTTGACAATCTCCAACAATCTCCTACAATTCTCTCATATCCGGAAGGCGCGCGCACGCGCCGCCTTCCGGAGCACACCCTTACACAGTCGGGAATGTATTGGGCTTGTCATGGAGCGTTCTCCGGCATCCTCTGCAATGGAATACATTCTCCAAATGCATTTACACTTTTCTCACGCTGCCGCACTGCGGATGCGCCGCAGTGCGGCAGACCCAAACCGATGCAGAGCGGAGAGAACGGCATGACAGACACCGTGCGTTTTTACGATAGAACCTGATCTTTGATACCTACCTTTATCCTACATAACATTGACACCTTATCCGGCGGAGCCGCCCTGCGAGAGAGCGGGCGGCTTTGCTGTTGGGTGGAACGCGTGACAAGGAGTACAGCACGATGAAATATACCGCAAAAGCCCCGTTCGACAAGGGCTACAATCAGATGGTTTCCGCGGTGGAAAACCCGGAAATGATGGGCATGGAATTTGGCGTCGTCAAGATGTCCGCCGGCGACGCCATGAACTTTGACTACGCGCAGGAGGTTGTCTACGACCTGCTGAGCGGCGCCGTTGTATTCGCCTGGGACGGCCAGATCGCCGAGGCGCAGCGCGCGGACTGCTTCCACGAGGGCGCGATTCTGCTGCATGTGCCGCAGAACACCGCCGTCACCATCACCTGCACGGCGGACGCGGAAATCGCCGTCGCGCGCACGGAAAACAAGCGCAGCTTTGCGGCCAGACTGATGCGCCCGGAGGACTGCCTGTGCGCCAACGAGGAGCGCGGCGCGGGACAGATGAACGAGGCGTCCACCCGCCTGGTGCGCACGTTCTTCGACCGCTCCAACTGCCCGGAGACCAACTTCTTCATCGGCGAGGTCGTGCACTTCCCGGGCAAGTGGTCTTCGTACCCGCCGCACCAGCACGTCGAGCCGGAGCTGTATTATTACAAGTTCCTGCCGGAAAACGGCTACGGACTGGCCGAGTACGGCGACGGCGCCTATAAGGTCAAGAACAACGACCTGACCGGTATGCCGGAAAACGTCACCCATTCGCAGGCGGCGGCGCCGGGATACGCGGAATACTATCTGTGGTGCATCCGCTTGCAGGATGACAAAAACATCGTCACAACCGTAGTACCGGAATACGAGTGGGTAACCGCTCCGAATGCAAAATATTTCCCGGATATTTGAGGCGTTTCTGAACCGCAGAGCGAGGGGCGCTTTTGCAGCGAAGGCTTCGCCGGCTCCGGCCGCCGGAACGCCGCGCGGATTTTCGCTGCAAACGCCGCGCCGGGCTCCCGGATTTCAGACAGCGTCAAAGCAGAAATGGAGGACAAACAGACATGAAAGCATTTCAGTTAATTCCAGCAGTTGCAGAGTACGCGGATTTTTCCGTTTACGCCAAAGAGGCCAATCTGGGCAAAAACGACCTGATTCTCACGAATGCGTACATCTACAGCCCTGTCATTGAGCGGCTGGGCCTTGGCTGCCAGACGCTGTTCCAGGAGCAGTACGGCGCGGGAGAGCCGACGGACACGATGGTGGACGCCATCCTTGACGCGCTGCGCGGCAAGCAGTACGACCGCATCATCGCGGTCGGCGGCGGCACGGTCATCGACATCGCGAAGGTCGTCGCGGTGGCCAGAGCGGAGGATCGCGTGGACGACCTGTACGACCGCATGGGCGAGCTGCACAAGGTGCACCCGCTGATTATCGTCCCGACCACCTGCGGCACCGGCAGCGAGGTCACCAACATCTCCATCATCAACCGCACCACAAAGGGCATCAAGCAGGGCATCGTCTCCCCGTCCATGTTCGCGGACGAGGCGGCGCTCATCCCGGGCATGCTGGCCAGCCTGCCCTACGGCGTGTTTGCGACCTCCTCCATCGACGCCATGATTCACGCGGTGGAGTCCTACCTCAGCCCGAACGCCTGCGCCCTCAGCGAGATGTTTTCCGAAAAGGCGCTCGACCTGATCCTGTCCGGCTGGCGCGCGGCGGTGGCGGGCGAGAGCCGCGACGAGTGGAAGAAGTACGCGGGCAGCTTCCTGCGCGCCTCCAACTTCGCGGGCATCGCCTTCGGCCACGCGGGCTGCGCGGCGGTTCACGCGCTGAGCTATCCGCTCGGCGGCGTGCATCACATCCCGCACGGACAGGCCAACCAGCTGATGTTTGAGGACGTCATGTGCAAGTACCAGGAGAAAAAGCCGATCGGCAAGCTGAACCAGCTGGAGGAGATTCTGGCCAGAAACCTGGACTGCGAACCGGTGTTTGCGCTCAAGGAGCTGTACAAGCTGATGGACGCCGTGCTCGGGAAAAAGCCGCTGCGCGAGGTCGGCGTGACGGCCGACGAGCTGCCGGTGTACGCGAAAAACGTGCTGGAGACGCAGCAGCGCCTGCTGAACAACAACTACGTTGCGCTGACCGAGGCGGACATTCTGGACATTTACACGAAGGCATTTTGATCGACCTGCATGCGCAAAAAGGGTGGTTGAAGGTATGAAGCTCCCGGAGAACAAGTGGCCGCTGCTCGTGATTCTGCTTGTATTGATCGCCGTGTGGACATACCTCTCCTATACCCGTGGATTTTTGCCACAGGATTATGTTCCGGTTTACTGACCGAACCGGAAGAAAGAAGGAGCAATATGGACTGGCAGAATTATTATAGAGAGCACACCATGACGCCGGAGGAGGCCGTCTCCCAGATCAGGGACGGCGACCGCGTCATGTTCGGCCACGCGGTAGGCGAGCCGATTATCTTCCAGCGCACCATGGCGCGCATGGCAGAGCAGTTTCACGGCGTCGAGGTCGCGCACATGGTGTACCTCGGCTCGGGTGAGTATTTGCAGCCGGGTATGGAATCGCATTTCCGCCACAACGCGCTGTTTGTCGGCGCGCCGGCGCGCCGGGCGATTGCGGAAAACCGCGCCGACTACACCCCGGCGTTTTTCTCCGACATCCCGCTGATGATTCGCAGCGGCGAGTTCCCGGTGGACGTGTTCGCGTTCACCTGCTCGCCCCCGGATGAAAAGGGCTATGTCTCCATCGGCCTGTCCTGCGATTATGGCTGGCAGGCGATCAAGAGCGCGAAGACCGTCATCGCGGAGGTCAACCCCAACATGCCGCGCACGTTCGGCGAGAGCTTCGTCCACGTGACCGACATCGACGGATTCCTCTGCTCCTGGGAGCCGCTGCCCGAATCCAAACCGGCCAAAATCACCGAAGAGGACGCCAAAATCGGCAACTACATCGCGGAGCTGGTGAAGGACGGCGACTGCCTCCAGCTCGGCATCGGCGCAGTGCCGGACGCGGTGCTGTCCGCCCTTGGCGACAAGAAGAACCTCGGCCTGCATACCGAGATGATCTCCGACGGCGTGCTGCCGCTGCTGGAGAACGGCGTCATCAACGGCCGCTGCAAGCAGCGCGACGTGGGGCGCGTCTGCGTCACCTTCCTGATGGGCACGCGCAAGCTGTACGACTACGTGGACAACAACCCGATCATCAAGATGCTCCCCGTCGATGTCTGCAACAACCCGGCTGTCATTTCGCAGAACGACAACGTCGTATCCATCAACTCCTGCGTGCAGGTCGACTTGCAGGGACAGGTGTGCGCGGAGGCGATCGGCCTGCGCCAGATCTCCGGCATCGGCGGTCAGATGGACTTTGTGCGCGGCGCGAACCTGTCCAAGGGCGGGCGCTCGATCATCGCGCTGCATTCCTCCACCCGCGACCTGTCCGAGTCCAAGATCGTGCCGACCATCACGAAGGGCGGCCCGGTGACGACAGGGCGCTGCGACGTCAACTACATCGTCACGGAATACGGCGTGGCGCAGCTGCGCGGGCAGACGCTGCGCGAGCGCGCCAAGCGCCTGATCGCGATTGCGCACCCGAAGTTCCGCGCGGAGCTGGCGGAGGAATACGCGAGACGCTTTGGCGAAACGCTCACAGTAGAATAAACAGACAGAAAAGAGAGAGAGGGAACCTGGTATGATGACAAAGGAACAATACATCGAATCGCTGCGGGGGCTCAAGCTGAACCTGTACCGCTTCGGCAAGAAGGTGGAGAACATCGTGGACGACCCGATCGTCCGCCCCTCGCTGAACTCGTTTGCGGCGACATATGAGCTGGCGGAAAATCCGGAGCACGAGGATCTGATGACGGCGACCTCCAACCTGACGGGGCGCAAAATCAACCGCTTTACCCACCTGCATCAGTCCACCGACGACCTGATCAAGAAGGTCAAGATGCAGCGCCTGCTCGGCCAGAAGACGGCGGCCTGCTTCCAGCGCTGCGTCGGCATGGACGCCGCGAACGCGGTCTATTCGGCCACCTATGAGACCGATCAGGCGTGTGGCACGCACTACCACGAGAATTTTGTCAAGTTCTGGACGCAGGTACAGGACAACGACTGGGGCGTTGACGGCGCGATGACCGACGTCAAGGGCGACCGCGGCCTGTCCCCGTCCAAACAGGCGGATCCCGATCTGTTCCTGCACGTGGTCGAGCGCACGCCGGACGGCGTGTACGTCACCGGCGCCAAGGCGCACCAGACCGGCTACCTGAACAGCCACTATGTGCTGGTCATGCCCACCCAGTCGATGCGTGAGGGCGACGAGGATTACGCCATTTCGTTCGCCTGTCCGACCGACGCGGAGGGCATCACGCTGATTCTCGGCCGCCAGTCGTGCGACACCCGCAAGACGGAGGAATATAACGACATCGACGTCGGCAACAAGGTATACGGCGGACACGAGGTTCTGGTCATTTTCGACCGCGTGTTTATCCCGAATGACATGATTTTCCTGAACGGTGAAACTGCGTTCGCGGGCATGATCGTCGAGCGCTTCGCGGGCTATCACCGCCAGTCCTACGGCGGCTGCAAGGTCGGCGTGGGCGACGTGCTGATCGGCGCGACGCAGCTGGCGGTCGAGATGGCGGGCTGCGCCAAGGCGTCGCACGTCAAGGACAAGATTATCGAGATGGTTCACCTGAACGAGACGCTGTACGCCTGCGGCATCGCCTGCTCGTCACAGGGCACGAAGACGGCGTCCGGCAACTACCTGATCGACCTGCTGCTGGCCAACGTCTGCAAGCAGAACGTCACCCGCTTCCCGTACGACATCGCGCGCCTGGCGCAGGATCTGGCGGGCGGCCTGATGGTAACCCAGCCGTCCGAGGCGGATTACCGCAACCCGGTGACGCACGATTACATTGAAAAGTACCTGAAGGGCGTCGCTTCCGTCCCGACGGAGGATCGTATGCGCGTGCTGCGCCTGATCGAGAACATGACGATGGGCACCGCAGCGGTCGGTTATCTGCCGGAGTCCATGCACGGCGCGGGCTCGCCGCAGGCGCAGCGCATCATGATTTCCCGCCAGAGCAATCTCGCGATGAAGAAGCAGCTGGCGAAGGCCATCGCCCGCATCGACTGACCGGGAAAGGGACAGACAGATGAAAAAGATTCGCGTCGGCCTGGTGGGTCTGGGCCCGCTGGGTAAGGTACATGCGGAAAACCTGATGTACCGCATTCCGAACGCCGAGCTGACGGCGGTCTGCACGCGCACACAGGCCAAGCTGGAGGAGGTGCGCCGCGTCTGGGAAACGCCGGAAACCTATACGGATTATGCGCAGATGCTCGCGCAGGCTGAGCTGGACGCGGTGGCGATTGTTTCGCCCACCAATGTGCATTTGGAGCATGTCCGGTTGGCCGTGCAGCGGGGACTGCATGTGTTCATCGAGAAACCCACTGGCATGGACGCCGCGCAGTGCGCGCAGATCGAACAGCTGGCGGCGGAGAGCGGGAAGGTATTCGCCGTAGGCTTCATGCGGCGATTTGACACCTCGTATGCGGACGCCAAACGGCGCATTGAGGCCGGTGAGATCGGCACGCCCATTTTCTTCCGCGGATATAGTCTGGATCCGATCTGGCAGGGAGAGGCGCAGGTCGCGCGCGCCGAGGCCAATGGCAAATGGTTCCTCGATATGGGCGTGCACGACTACGATCTGGCGCGCTGGCTGCTCGGCAGCGAGGCGGCGCAGGCTTATGCCTGCGGCGGCGCCTATGTGTTCGAGGCCTTTGCCAAAAACCATGATGTAGACAATGGATTTTCACTGGTTCGCTTTGAGAACAACGCGGCGGCATTTTTCTACTGCGGCCGGACGGCGCCGCACGGCTCGCACGTCGAGAGCGAGATCATCGGTACCAAAGGAACGCTGCGCATTTGCGAATCGCCGCGCCGCGCGCGTGTGACACAGTTCACCGGCGCGGGCGAGGTGCACGCCTGCATCGACCATTATCTCGACCGGTGGGGCGAGGCATATTACCGCGAATTGCAGCAGTTTGTCGACGAGGTGCAGCAGGGAGCGCAGACCGCCAGCGCGACAGCGGCCGACTGCACGCGCGCCGTCGGCATGGCGGAGCTGATTTTATCCGCCTATGAAGACCAGCTGAAAGCCGGAAGAGAAACCGGGTGCTTTTGATACAAACAATCACAGGAGGAGACTATGGATAAGCAGCAGAAAATGCAGGAGCTGCGCGAATTTGCGGCTGAAATCCGTCTGGAAACGCTCAAGATCATCGGATCGCGCGGCTTCGGCCACGTCGGCGGCTCCATGTCCATGGCGGACGCCATGGCGGTGCTGTACGGCGCGGTGATGCGCATCGATCCGAACAATCCGCGCTGGGAGGACCGCGACTGGTTCGTGCTGTCCAAGGGACACGGCGGCCCGGTGATGTACGCGACGCTGGGGCTGAAGGGCTATTACCCGGTGGAGGCGGCGTACACGCTCAACCAGCCGCGCACCGACTTCCCGTCGCACACCGACCGCAACAAGACGCCCGGCGTCGATCTGACGACCGGCTCGCTCGGTCAGGGCATGAGCGAAGCGGTCGGCGCGGCGCTGGGCAGCAAGGTGCAGGGCAGAAGCAACCACGTGTTCGTCGCGGTCGGCGACGGCGAGTGCGACGAGGGTCAGGTCTGGGAGGCGGCGCAGTTTGCGGCGCACTACAAGCTGGACAACCTGATCTGTCTCGTCGATGACAACAAGCGCCAGCTGGATGGCATGGTTGCGGACGTCATGAGCCACGGCAAGGGCATCGGCGCCAAGTTTGACGCCTTCGGCTGGGACGTCATCAACGTCGAGGACGGCAATGACGTCGAGCAGATCTATGACGCCGTGCAGGAGGCCTATCGAACGAAGGACAAGCCGATTGCGCTGATTCTGAACACGAAGAAGGGCAAGGGCGCGACCTTCGCCGAGCCGACCGGCGCGCATTCGTCCCAGCCGACGCAGGAACAGTGGGACGAGGCGATTGCGGCGGCGCAGGCGGCGCTGGCGGAAATCCGTGCAAAGTGAGGAGGGCAGAACGATGAGCGTTACCTTGATTGGCAAACATGAGACGGACAGCCGCGCGAACCGCGACGGTTACGTGTCCGCCATGCTCGAGATGATGGCGGAAAACGACAAATTGGTGCACATCGACTGCGATCTGATGGGCTGCATCAACACCGGCAAGCTGCAAAGCGCGTACCCGGAGCGGACGTTCAACGCCGGCATTGCGGAGCAGAATGCGATGGGCGTCGCCGCCGGCATGGCGGCGACCGGACTGACGGTGTTTGCCCACTCCTTCGGTTGCTTCGCCGCGCGCCGGATGTTCGATCAGGCGTTCCTGTCCGCGGGCTATTCCGAGCTGCCGGTGCACGTCATCGGCTCCGACCCCGGCGTGTGCGCGGCGTTCAACGGCGCGACGCACATGCCGTTTGAGGACTGTGCGCTGTACATGACCATTCCCAACGCGGTGGTCATCGACTCGTGCGACTATGTGCAGACGTACGCACTGACCAAAAAGCTGGCGGCGAGCGCCAATCCGTCCTATATGCGCCTGATCCGCAAGGGCTTCACCACGGTGTACGCGGACGGCTCGGATTTCGAGATCGGCAAGGGCGTCACGCTGCGCGACGGCACGGACGTCACGCTAATCGCCTCCGGCATTCTGGTCGACGAGGCGCTCAAGGCGGAGGAGCTGCTGGCGCAGCAGGGCGTCTCCGCGCGCGTCATCGACATGCACACCTGGAAGCCGCTGGACGAAGAGCTGGTGCTCCGGGCGGCGCGCGAGACCGGCGCGATTGTGACGGCGGAAAACCATCAGGTTTCCTGCGGTCTCGGCTCCGCGGTCGCCAATGTGCTGACGCAGCACTGCCTTGTGCCGCAGGAGCGCATCGGCATCCAGAACCGCTTCGGCCAGGTCGGCCCGCAGAGCTTCCTGATGGAGGAATACAACCTGACGGCCGCCGACATCGTCGCGGCGGCGCAGCGGGCGATGGCAAGAAAAGCGTGACCGGACGCCGGAAACACCACAGCTTTATGAAAAACCGTGCGCAGGCATCGCGGGAGCTTTCTCGCTTTGCCTGCGCATTTTTGGCGTGATACGGGCGATTTTGGCACAAATAGCGGCCGGATGGCGCGCGCCGCGCCGGTTGGCGGGACGGGTCATTCCGGCGCGAAAGAAAAGCAATATCCTGATAAGAAACTGCGCAGATTTTTTGATATAATAGACTGACAGGAAAGGAGATGCAGCGAATGGACAGGCAAAAACCGCTCAACGTGCAGTGCTTCGTGAAGCAGGAGGTTTCGCCCATCTTCACGGGCGACAACCAGCCGAAGCTGCTCTATGTCAGCGATATCCGCCCGGCCACCGGCGTGCATCCGCGCGTGATGCACGCGCACAAGGATTTCGTCGAAATTGTCCTGATTTGCAGCGGCATCAGCGAATACCTGATTCACGACAAAAAGCAGATCATCCGGCAGGGAGACATGCTGGTCTACAACGCCGGCGTCGTACACGACGAGGTGCCCGACCTGAATGCGTCGGTGGGCAGCTACTGCCTGGCGATCGGCGGGCTGCGCATGCCCGGCCTGCGCGAAAACGCGCTGGTGCCGGACGACGCGGGCTATGTGTTCCCGACGGGCGAGCATTTTGAGGCGATGCGCACCATCTGCGAGCTGATGTTCCACAGTCTGTCGTCCGGCGAGCCGCGGGCGGAGGCGTTCTGTCACACGCTGATGCACGCCTTTCTCGTCAAGGCGCTCACCGTGGCCGCGGGCAAGGCGGCGGAAAAAGAGGAAAAAGTGGAGGAGCCGCACGTGCTCGGCCTGCGCATCAAGCGGTACATCGACGAGCACTTTGCGGAATCCATCACGCTGCAAAGCATCGGCGACGCGCTGCACATCAGCCCGTACTATCTGTCACATGTGTTCAAGCAGATGAGCGGCTATTCGCCCATGCAGTATCTGCTGCGCCGCCGCATCGGCGAGGCACAGACGTTACTCATTACAACTGATTATTCCGTGACCATGATCGCGGGCATGGTCGGCTACGACACGCACAGCTATTTCAATTCGCAGTTCACCAAGCACGTCGGCATGTCGCCGATGAAATACCGGCAGAATTACATCGTCAGCGTCGAAGAGGACGGGCAAAAGCCCGCGAGAAAAAAGAAAAAGAAGTGACAAAAAAACGTCGAACGGTGCGTTCGACGTTTTTTCTTGGCCGGATTTGCGAAAAACACGGCTATTCCTCCATGTTTTTCATCGACTGGCGGTATTTTCCGGGCGGGATGCCGACGTATTTGTTGAACATCGTGTTGAGGTGGGAGACGCTGCTGAAGCCCAGGTGCTCCGCGATGTCCCCGATGGGGATGGACGTGTCCATCAGCATGCCCTGCGCCTCGCCGATGCGGCGGCGCATCATGTACTGGATGGGCGGCTGGCCAAATTCGCTCTTGAACACGTGGGAGAGGTAGTATTCGTTGACGTGCAGCGCCTGCGCGATGTCGGACAGCGTGAGCGCCTCGTGGTAGTGGGCGTCCAGATAGCGGCGCACCCGGTGGGCGGTGGCGGACGCGGCGGAGCGCTGCTGCACGGCGGTGTTCCGCTTGCGGCTGAGCAGAATTTCATACGTCAGCAGCAGCAGGGAGAGCGACAGGCTGTTGCACACCTCGTTCAGATGCTGTGAATCGGAGGAGAGCAGGTAGATCAGGCGGAAGATCTCGCCGATCTGATCGGACAGCATGCCGCACGACAGGACGGGGACGGTATCCGGCCCGCAGAGCTGGTTGTCGGGCAGGCCGCGCAGGGCGACATTGCGGATGCCGACGCTGTAGGAGCGGACGGCGCGCGCGTCCTTGGGGTCTTCGCCGTGCAGGATGCCGGCGTTGCAGATGACGAGATCGCCGGCCTTGATGTCGTAGCTGACGCCGTCGACCAGATACACGCCCTGCCCGCTGTAGACGTAGAACAGCTCGAGAAAATCGTCGTGTATGTGGGGCAGTCTGCTGTGCCGGTTGCTGTGCTCCTCGTTGATGAAGTGCGAGGTGTGATACCGGGGGATTCGCGTGTCGCGCAGATGCGCGGACAACCGATTGATGGATTCCATACGCTTCTCCTTTGCTCTTTTGTAACAACAGTATAGCGGAAGTTTGGCGGCGCATGTTTTGAAATCTTGCGAATTTGTTGCGGAGAAGCGAAAAAAACCATTCGTCATGCAGAAAATAAAAAGTTTCTTGTGTGTGAACGGCTCCCGACACGCGAAAAGCCGCAGACAGCAGGGTGCGCTGTCCGCGGCTTGGGGGAGAGATCACGTTTCGTCCATGTTGCGCACAGACTGACGGTACTTGCCGGGTGGGATGCCGACGTATTTGCTGAACATCGTGTTGAGGTGGCTGATGCTGCTGAAGCCGAGATAATCCGCGATGTCGCCGATCGGCATGTCCGTATCCATCAGGAGGTTCTGCGCCTCGCCGATGCGCCGTTTCATGACGTACTGCATGGGAGGGATGCCGAAGGCGTCCTTGAAGATGTGCGACAGATAGTATTCGCTGATGTTCAGCGTCCTGCCGATGGCGGCGAGCGTGAGTGACTCGCGGTAGTGCTGGTCGAGATAGCGCCGGACGCGGTCGGCGGTCGCGGAGGCGGAGGGGCGCGTGTGGATGCTCTTGTGCCGGCAGCGGCTGAGCAGCAGCTCGTGGATCAGCAGAACCAGCGAGAGCGCGATGCAGTTGCAGATGCCGGAGAGGTTTTTCTCGTCCGAGGAGAGCAGGTAGGCGAGGCGGAACATCTCGCCGATCTGATCGGACAGCATGCCGCACGACAGGACGGGCAGCGCGTCGCGCGGGGCGATCCAGTTGTCCGGCAGGTCGTGGAGCGAGAGCGAGGTGACGCCGATGCTGTAGGAGCGGACATTCTGCGCGAACTCCGCGCTCTTGCCGTGCAGGATGCCAGCGTTGCAGATGACAACATCGCCTTTTTGGATGTCGTAGTATTTCCCGTCCACCATATACTGTCCGGTTCCGCTATAGACAAAAAACAATTCGAGGTAATCGTCATGTGTATGCGGCAAAAAGGAATGCCTGCTGTT
>DXIG01000092.1 GCA_019112985.1 Candidatus Butyricicoccus stercorigallinarum
AAAAATTTATCATATGAGACGCCCGCGCGCGCAAAACTTTCCAAAAGACTGCGGAAAAATGTATCGAATGAAACAGTTAATATTAAAAAATTTAACAGCACAGCACAAAATCTGCCATTTGATATACAAGGAAGCGGAACGAAAAAAACCCCCGCGGCGGCTGCCGCGGGGGTGAGAAACAAAGCGGATTTGTTTTTAGCGGATGGTCAGGTCGCCGCCGGGGATTTCCTTGCCGAACGGGCCGTCGTAGGTGAAGAAGCCCTTGCCGGTCTTGACGCCCAGGTAGCCTGCGCGAACCATCTTCTTCAGCAGCGGATGCGGACGATACTTCGGATCGCCGGTCTCGGTGAAGAGGGTGTTCATGATGGCCAGGTTGATGTCGTGACCGACCAGGTCAGCCGTGTGCAGCGGGCCGGACTTCATGCCGGCGCCGTTCTGCATCGCCAGGTCGATGTCGGACGGGGAGGCGATGCCTTCCGCGTAGATGCCGATGGCCTCGTTCATCATCGGGATGAGGATGCGGTTTACAACGAAGCCCGGGCCCTCGTTGACCTGTACCGGGGTCTTGCCGAGGGAAGCCATCAGATCATACGCCTTCTGGAAGGTCTCTTCGGAGGTCTTGAGGCCCTTGGTAACCTCAACCAGCTTCATGATGTGTGCCGGGTTGAAGAAGTGGCAGCCAACGACCTTGTCCGAACGGTTCGGAACGGCGTTGGAGATCTCCGTGATGGAAAGCGCGGAGGTGTTGGAGCCGATAATGCAGTCTTCCGGCAGGATCGAATCCAGCTCTTCCAGCAGCTCCTTCTTGAGATCCATTCTCTCGAGGATGACTTCCATGACGAAGTCGGAGCCGGCAGCGTCCTTGCGGTCAACGGACAGCGTCAGGTTGGCGAGGCAGGCGTCCATCTCTTCCTGGGTCATCTTGCCTCTCTTCACGCCGCCTGCGAGGTCGCCCTCAATGCGCTTCTTGCCGCCTTCGCAGAACTGCTCCTTGATGTCGATCATGGTGACGGCATGACCGGCCTTCAGGAAAACCTCAGCGATGCGCGCGCCCATGTTGCCGGCGCCGAATACTGTAACCTTCATGTTTCTCAATCTCCTATCTCAATCTCACAAACGTGGTGTGACCAAACTTACTTGTTCTGGAATACCTTCGGATCGCGGCTCTTGCTGACGAAGTGCGCCATGCCGTACTTCTGATCCTCGGTCGCGAAGCACTCGCCGAAGCAGTTGCCTTCCAGCTTCAGAGCGGAGTTCAGGTCGGTCTGCATGCCGACGTTGACCGCTTCCTTGACCAGCGCGACAGCGATCGGCGCCTGGGAGGCGATTTCTTCCGCCAGAGAAACAGCGGCGTCCATCAGCTCTTCTACGGAGTCATAGACCTCGTTGACCAGACCCATGTCCTTCGCAGCCTGCGCGGAGTAGTTGCCGCGCGCGGTGTACAGCATTTCCTTCGCCTTGCCGAGGCCTACGAGACGAGCCAGTCTCTGGGTGCCGCCGCAGCCCGGGGTGATGCCCAGACCGACTTCCGGCTGACCAAACAGCGCGTTCGAGGAAGCCAGACGGATGTCGCAGGACATAGCCAGCTCGCAGCCGCCGCCCAGGCAGAAGCCGTTGATGGCAGCGATAACCGGGCGCTTGAAGTTTTCGATCTTCCAGCATACGCGGTTGGAGTCGTTGCCGAACGCCTTGCCCTCTGCAACGGTCATGGTGGACATCTGGGAGATGTCAGCGCCGGCGACGAACGACTGAACAGTGACGCCCTTCTTGTTGACGCGGGAGGAACCGGTCAGAACGACGGCATAGACGTCTTCCATTGCGGCGACAGCGTCAAACGCCTCTTCCAGCTGCGCATACATGTCGGTGCTCAGCGCGTTCATGGCCTGCATGTGCTCGATGGTGACGATTGCTACCTTACCTTTTTTTTCTACCTTTACATCAGTCATTGGTAAACGCTCTCCTTTATGTCTGTGTCAGGGGAGGAGGGGAGAACGGATGCGCCGCTCTCCCGCTCCCGCATTGTTGTGAATCGAAAAATCTTACTTGCAGAGCTCGTCGCGCTCGAGGATGATCGCTTCGCCCATGCCGCCGCCGATGCACATGGTCGCCAGACCGATGGTCGCGTCGCGCTTGATCATTTCGTACAGCAGGGTGGTGGAGATACGGCAGCCTGCCGCGCCGATCGGATGGCCCAGCGCGATGGCGCCGCCGTTGACGTTGACCTTGTCCATGTCGAAGCCGAGGGTAGAGTTGACCGCGCAAGCCTGCGCTGCGAACGCCTCGTTGGACTCGATCAGGTCGAGATCGGCAACGGTGAGGCCGGCGCGCGCCAGAGCCTGACGGGTGGACTCGATCGGGCCGATGCCCATGATGGACGGATCACAGCCGACAGAGCCGTAGGAGCGGATCTTGGCCATCGGCTTCAGGCCGTTCGCCTTGACGTAGTCCTCGGAAGCGATGATCATGAACGCAGCGGCGTCGTTGATGCCGGAAGCGTTGCCCGCGGTGACGGTGCCGTCCTTCTTGAACGCCGGGCGCAGGCCAGCGAGCGTCTCGATCGTGGTGCCTTCGCGCGGATGCTCGTCGGTGTCGAAGATGATGGTCTTCTTGCGCTGCTTGACTTCAACCGGAACGATCTCGTCCTTGAACTTGCCGGCCTTGATCGCTGCGACCGCCTTGGCCTGAGAAGCGCAGGCCAGCTCGTCCTGCATTTCGCGGGTGATGCCGTACTTTTCAGCGACGTTCTCCGCGGTGATGCCCATGTGGTAGCCGTTGAAGATGTCCCAAACGCCGTCATGTACCATCAGGTCGACCATCTGGATGTCGTTCATGCGGGCGCCCCAGCGAACCTTGCTCGCGTAGTACGGCGCACCGGACATGGACTCGACGCCGCCGGCCAGGATGCACTGGTCGTCGCCAGACTTGATGATCTGAGCGGAGAGGTTCATCGCGCGCATGGAGGACGCGCAGACCTTGTTGACGGTCATCGCCGGCGTGGTGATCGGCAGGCCTGCGCCGACCATGATCTGACGGCCGATGTTCTGGCCCAGACCGCCCTGCAGGACGCAGCCGGTGATGCTCTCGTCGATGGTGGCGACGTCAATGCCAGCCTGCTCGATGGCAGCCTTGGCGGCGGTGATGCCGAGCGTCGCGGCCGAAACATCCTTCAGGCTCTTGCCGTAGGATCCGATTGCGGTTCTCTTTGCACTGCAAATATACACATTCATTTGCCCTGTTCTCCTTTTCTCACTATGGGTATGGTTGTTTGAACAACGGAGGGGGGAGAGGAAGCGCGGCGCTCCCGCCCCCTCCTCCGTTATTATACAGCATTGACGTCATCTGCCACAAGCATTTCCAACAATAAGGCGGGGAAACGTTGCAAACAATGGAATCTCGGCGCTATGCGGCTCGGGATGACGTAGGGGGTGCGTCAAGCCTTATTCGTTGGCAAGACCCATCGGCTCGTCGCGGAAGATGCGCTCGTCCATCAGCTTGATGGTGCCGTCTTCCTGGTAGGCGATCTGCGGCGTGAATTCCATCTGGTCGAGGATCTGCGTCTGCAGGTCGATGCCCGGCGCGATTTCGATCAGCGTTACGCCCTCCGGACGGAGCTCGAAGACCGCGCGCTCGGTGATGTACAGAACCGGCTGATGTACCTTGTTGGCGTAGATGCCGGAGAAGGTGATGTGCTCGACTTCCTTGACGAACTTCTTCTTTTCGCCTTCCTGCAGGATCTCGATCTTGCCGTCGCCGACCTTGACCTTCAGACCCTTCGCGGTGAAGGTGCCGCAGTAGCAGACCTTCTTGGCGTTCTGGGTGATGTCGATGAAGCCGCCGCAGCCGGCCAGACGGGTGCCGAACTTGGAGACGTTCAGGTCGCCGTTCGGCGCGGTCTCTGCCAGGCCGAGGAACGCGATGTCCAGGCCGCCGCCCTGATAGAAGTCAAACTGCACGTTGTGCTCCAGAATCGCCTCTGCGTTGGAGCAGGCGCCGAACTGCGGGCCAGCCAGCGGGATGCCGCCGATCGGGCCTGCCTCGACGGTCAGGGTCATCTTGTCTGCGATGCCCTCTTCCGCGGCGACGTTGGAGATCTGCTCCGGCATACCGGTGCCGAGGTTGACGATCGCGTCGTTCGGCAGCTCCATGGCGGCGCGGCGCGCGACGACCTTGCGCTGGTTCAGCGGGATGGTCGGAATGGAATCCAGCGGGATGGTGTACTCGCCGGCAGCGGAGCCGTCGTACGGTACGCCGATGCACTGCATGTTGTCCTCCTCGGTGCCGATGACAACCGCGTCGACATAGATGCCCGGGATCTTGACCAGCTTCGGGTCGAGCGAGCCGGCAGCGACAATCTTCTCAACCTGAACGATGACCTTGCCGCCGCTGTTCTTGCAGGCCTGCGCCATCGCGGTGACGTCCAGCGGGCCGACCTCGCGGTGTACGGTGCAGTTGCCGCGCTCGTCGCAGTAGGAGGCGCGCAGCAGGACGACATCGATCGGGAAGGTCTTGTACAGCAGGCGCTCCTGGCCCTCGATCTCGATCAGCTTGACCAGGTCTTCCTTGGTGCAGTCGTTCAGCTTGCCGCCGCCGTTGCGCGGGTCAGCAAAGGTGTACAGGCCGACGTGCGTGATGGTGCCGAGGTTGTGCGCCGCGATGTCGCGGTACATATGGGTGATAACGCCCTGCGGCAGGTTGTAGGCTTCGATCTTGTTGCTCAGTGCGAGCGCGCCCAGTCCGGGCGCACGGTCCCAGTGACCGCCGACAACGCGCTTGACCATGCCTTCGTGTGCGAAGTGGTCGCCGCCGGAGCCGGGCGTTCCGCGCCAGCCCTGGCCGGCCGCATAGAACAGCGTGACATCCTTCGGATGGCCGGTCTCAACAAAGCGCTTTTCAACCGCCTTGGACAGCGTCTCCGGGCAGGCGCAGCTTACGAAACCGGAGGTTGCAACGGTGTCGCCGTCTTTGATGAGCAGCGCCGCCTCTTCCGGAGTCAGAATCTTTACTTTTCTCATTGGTATCATCCTTTCTCTTTTTTGATGTCCAAAAAAAGTATTTTGCCGTCAAACGTTGGGCGAAAAATGCAAAAAAACGTGCTGTTCAGGCGAGCGCGGCGATGCGCGCCGCGGCGCCGTCCGCTTCCGCCTGATCGGTGCAGATGATGCGGTGCTTCGCCGAAATGTCCTCATATAAATAGGAACAGCCCGTACAGCCGCGCAGGATGAGCAGCACGTCGTACTGCGCGCCGTCCTCCGGATAGGAGAACGAGGCGACGCCGTCGAGCTGGCTGCAAATTTGACGGTACGCGGCGCCGCGGTCATAGCGCGGATTGCAGCCGCCGCAGAATTTTACGGTACAGTGAAGCATAAAACGACCTCTTTTGCGGATTTTGCGGGGGACAGACGGACAGACAGGCACCCACAGAATGCTCTATGAGTGCCTGTCGTCGTGTTATTTCCAGAAATTCAGCACCGTTTGTTTCAGAGTTACTCAGTCGATGCGTGCGATTGCCTTAGCAAGCTGCTTCTTCTGCGCCATATTGGACTGACGCGCGATCATGATGCGCTGCGCCTGCGGGGAGCCTGCGCCGTGCATGGACTCCGGCAGATAGCCGACCGCCGCGGTACCCATGGTCAGGTTCTCGATCAGGCGAAGGACGCGCATGCGATCCTCGGTCGGAACGGAAGCGACACCCTTGAGGTACTTCTCGATGTACGGCTTGAGCTGCGGGTTGCGGTAATCCGCCTCGGACGGCTGGGTTACCATCAGGCCGCCGGCCAGATCCTGCGCCAGACGCGCGATGTCGTACGGGAAGCGGGTGACGTTCTGCTTGCAGACGTTGGCCAGCAGCAGGTCGATCAGGTAGTTGCCTGCCTTGGTCTTTGCGCCCTGAGACGAACATGCGATGCCGCAGGCGTACAGGGTCTCGTTCAGGTGGGTCATCTCGATCAGCTTGTCCTTGACATGGGAGGCCTTTGCGCAGCCAGCCATCTCAACGGCCAGAGCGGTGGCGCCGATCAGGACGTCGCCGACGCCGACCTTGCAGCCGCCGTAGGACTGACGGTGATAGCCCGCGAAGCGCTCGACGATCATGCCCGCGAACGCAACTTCGCCGTTGAGGAAGATGCGGTCGTTCGGAACGAAGACGTGGTCGAAGATAACCAGAACTTCGTGACCGCCGTAGGTCTTGTTGCCGACGTCGATGTCATTGTACTCCTCCAGCTTGCGGGTGTCGCACGACTGGCGGCCGTAGATCAGGGTGATGCCCTCCGAATCGGTCGGAATGGCGAAGGAAATCGCGTAGTCCTCGTCGCCCTCGCGCATGGAAATGGTCGGCATGACCAGAACTTCATGGGAGTTGACAAAGCCGGTCTGATGCGCCTTGGCGCCGGTGACGTAAACGCCGTCGGCGGTGCGCTCGACAACGTGCAGGAACAGGTCGGGATCCGCCTGCTTGGACGGAGCCAGGCCGCGGTCGCCCTTGACGTCGGTCATCGCGCCGTCAACTGCGAGGTCCTCTTCCTGTACGCGGGTCAGGAACTTGACGAAATTCTCGTGATACTTGGTGCCGCACGCCTCGTCGATTTCATAGGTGGAGGAGAATACGGCGTTCATGGCGTCCATGCCGACGCAGCGCTGGAAGCAGGCCGCAGTCTTCTGGCCGAGCATACGCTGCATCTTGACCTTCTTGATCAGGTCGTCGGTGGACTGATGCATATGGGTGAAGCGGTTGATCTTCTTGCCGGTGATATGGGAGGTAGCGACCATCAGGTCTTCGTACTGCGGATCCTCCGCAGCCTCATACGTCGCGGCGAACGAGTTGAGGGAGGGACGGATTACCGGGTCGTCTACCGGGTTCTCGATCTTCTTGCCGAACATCCACAGGTTGAGATTCAGCTTGCGAAGGGACTCAATATACTGTTCTTTGGTCATCATAGTGATCGTAAATCCTTTCTCTTAATCATCTCTCTGTCAAAGGAGGCGCGCCCCCTTGAAGTGGAAACGCAGCGAGTACCGCGGACGATACCCGCTGCGTTTTACAGACTAACGGTATTTAAGATATGGGGTTGGCAATCAGAAGCACTCTCTGTAGACGCGCTCGGACAGCTCGATCGTCCACGGCTGGACGTAGGAGTTGGTGATGAGGCGCTGCTGGTTCGCGGCAACGGACTCCGCGAAGGCCTTGATGTCCTCTTCCTTGAAGCCGTACTCGTGCAGCGGCTTCAGGTGCAGAACCTTCTCGAGCAGCTCGTTGAGGTACGCAATCGCGCCGTCAACCTCGCAGCCGGTGATGCGGGCAACCATCTGCTTAAACTTGAGCAGCTCGCCGTTCGGATCGTACTCGTCGTAGATTTCGAGGATCTTGCCGAACAGCGCGTAGTTGGACTCGCCGTGCGGGACATGATAGGTGCCGCCGAGCGGGAAGGACATGCCGTGTACGGTCGCGCAGCCAGCCTTCAGGAAGGCGATGCCGGCGTACAGGGAAGCGGTTACGAACTCATCGAGGTAACCCATGCGGGCATCCGGGCCGTCTTCGCCGATGCGGCGGAAGCCTTCCAGGATCATTTCCATCGCCTTGATGGAGAACATCTCGGAAGTGGTGGTCTTACGATGCGGGGAGAGGAAGGACTCGGTCGCGTGAATCAGCGCGTCGATCGCGGAAGAAGCGAACGGCTTGTACGGCAGGGTCTTGAGCAGATCCGGGATCAGGCAGACCTTGTTCGGGATGATGTCGTCGGAAACCAGACCCAGCTTGGTCTCGCCGCCGGTCAGCACGCCGTCCTTCTCGTCCTTGACGATTGCGACGGAAATGTTGGTGACTTCGGAACCGGTGCCGCAGGTGGTCGGGATCGCGATGACGTCCTTCTCGTGGATAACCGGCTCGCGCTTGAAGTACAGCTCATGTACGGACTGCGGACGCTTGCAGCCGAGCAGCTTGCAGAGATCCATGATGGCGCCGCCGCCGATCGCGATAACGCGGTCATAGGACTCGTACGGGATCGCCTCGTACATGGTCTCGATCATAGCCTCGGACGGCTCGCCGCCGCCGAACTTCTCCTGGAATACGAAGTTGCACGGCAGATTCAGTTCTTCCATGAACGGCTTGTAGATGAACTCGTTGGTCAGAACGCAGTCTCTCTCGTTCAGCTTGAATTCCTCTGCGAATTCTGCGAAATTCGCACATTTGTAGATGGTCGGCGCGATGATGATTTCTCTCTTGTCGGCCTGAAGAGCCTTGCTAAAAGCATCCATATTTAACATCTCCTATAAAAAATTTTCTGCACAACCGGCTGTTTCAGGTCAGTTGTCCAAAAGTCGGCGGATGTATTCCGTTCCCTTCCCTATGATTGTACCAAAAGTTGAGCGAAACTTCAACAAAAAGTGATGAAGTTATCAGAAAAAAATCTCGACCTCTTGCTTCAAACAAACGGAGCGCAACCGAACCGATCTGCTTGCTTTCATTTTATACTAATGTTACAACTTTGTAAATCATTTTTTCAAAATTTATTGTGGAAAATATGGAGGGGACTGGGAATCCAACGCGATATGAACGGGTCAGTTTTGTGCAAAACGACTAAGAAACGCGCGCGTGCGCTCGTTGTGCGCGCCGCCGAAGATTTCCTCCGGGCGGCCCTGCTCGACGATGACGCCGTCGTCCATGAAGATGACGCGGTCGGCGACGTCGCGCGCAAACGCCATTTCGTGGGTGACGACGACCATGGTCATGTGCTCGTCGGCGAGCTGGCGGATGACGTGCAGGATCTCGCCGGTCAGCTCCGGGTCGAGCGCGGAGGTCGGCTCGTCGAAGAACAGCACGCGCGGGTTGAGGGCGAGCGCCCGGGCGATGGCGACGCGCTGCTGCTGGCCGCCGGACAGCTGACACGGATAGTAGTCCGCGCGGTTGGCGAGGTTCATCTTGTCGAGCAGGTCGCGGGCGGTCTGCTCGGCCTGCGCGCGCGGGATGTTGAGCACGCGGACGGGCGCGTCGCTGACGTTTTGCAGCACCGAGCGGTGCGGGAACAGGTTGAAATTCTGGAAGACCAGCCCGGCGCACAGGATGATTTCCTGCAATGTCTTGGGGTCGGCGAAGACGGCCTTGCCGTTTTCCGTGCGCATCATCTGCTTGCCGCAGATGGTGATCTCGCCGCGGTCGGCGGTTTCCAGCTGGGTCAGGCAGCGCAGGAACGTGGACTTGCCGGAGCCGGACGGGCCGATGATGGCGACCACCTCGCCCTCGGCCACGTGCATGGAGATGTCGCGCAGCACCTGCAGCGAGCCAAAGCTCTTTTCGATGTGGTTTGCTTCAATCAGATTCATGACAGACCCTCCTGCGGTCAACGGTAGTAGTCCAGCTTGGACTCGAGCTTTTTGAACGCGAACTCGACGACGGCGCTCATGATCAGATAAAAGATGCCGGCGGCGATGTACGGCGTGATGGAGACGTTTTTGGCCGCCGTCTTGATCGCGATGTCAAACAGCTGCGGCTGCGCGATGATCTGCGCCAGCGCGGTGTCCTTGACGAGCACCATAAACTCGCTGCCGGTGGGCGGGATGACGCGCTTGACCACCTGCGGCAGGACGATCAGGAAGAAGACCTGCGTCTTGGTGTAGCCGAGCACCTTGCCCGCCTCGTACTGTCCCTGCGGGATGGACTGGATGCCGGAGCGGAAGATTTCGCCGAAATAGGCGGCGTAGTTGACGACGAAGGCGATGATGCACGCGGCGAAGCGGTGCGGCGTCAGGCCGAACAGGAAGGACGGCGCATACATGCAGAACATCAGCTGCAACATGAGCGGCGTGCCGCGGACGATGAGCTGATAGATGCGGATGACGCCGCTCAGGATCTTGTAGCGCGAGATGCGGCCGAGCGCGACGAGGAAACCGAGCGGGACGGCGAACAGAACGGTCAGCAGGAAAATCTGGATGACCTGCCAGCAGCCGACCAGCATGTTGGGGATCATGGCGAGAAATGCGTTCGCATTCATCCCGGAGAAGCTTTCGATAAATTCCATGGGGCGGGGAACACTCCTTTGCTTATATTATAATGAGGGGGAGAAAAGCAGCAGGGGGCTGCCCCGTGTGGACAGCCCCCAGACAATCGGATTATTCTACGGTAGTTTTGTCCGAACCGAACCACTTGGTAGAGATTTCTGCCAGCGTGCCGTCTTCCTTCAGCTCGCGCAGCGCCTCGTTGACCGCCTCGGTCAGCGCGTCGTCGCCCTTGCGGAAGGCGATGGCGTAGTCCTCCGCATAGAGGAAGTCGCTCAGAACGACATAGCCCTTGTTGTTCTGCTCGATCAGGTAGTTCGCGACGACATCGTCCATCAGGACCGCGTCGGACGCCCTGGTGTCCAGATCCATCAGCGCGGTCAGGTTGTCGTCAAAGCCGTTGACGTTGGCGATGATGTCATTGAGCGCCGCGCCGTCCTCCGATTCCAGCGCCTCCTCTGCGGTGGAGCCGGACTGTACGGCGAGAATCTTGCCCTCCATGTCCTCGATGCTCGTGACCGAGTCATCCGGGCGGACAACCAGCGCCATGTGGTTTTCCATGTACGGGATGGACATGTTCATCGATTCCAGGCGCTCCTCGCTGACCGACAGGCCGTTCCAGATGCAGTCGATGTTCTTGGCGTTCAACTCCAGCTCCTTGGAGTCCCAGTCGACCGGCTGCGTGACCAGCTCGACGCCCAGCTTCTCACATACGGCGGTGGCCACGTCGATGTCAAAGCCGACGATCTCGTTGTTGTCGTCGCGGTAGCCCATCGGCGGGAACGAGTCGTCCAGGCCGAGCACCAGCTCGCCCTTGTCCAGGACGTACTGCAACGACTGGTCGGCGCCGCCCGAACCGGAGCCGGAACCGGCCGGCGTGCTGTCGTTGTCCGAACCGCCGGAGTTGGAGCCGCCGCAGCCCGCGAGCAGGCAGACCGACATCGCTGCTGCCGCAGCCATAGCCATCAATCGTCTGAAATTCATACTGACTTACCTCTCTTTTGCATAAATATAGGATAAAAATAGCAGAACTGCACAGCAAAGGGGAAGAAAGGAACGCGGAACGAGCCGCGCGCGCCGTCCCTGCGGATGCAATACGATACTATTTTAACATTTCAGCCGGATAAATCAATAGCAGGGCGCGATAAAAATGAGGAAAATGGAAATGCAATCGGTTGTCATACCAAAAATCTATGCTATAATAAAGGAAACGTCCAAACCTAAATTCCAACAGAAACAGGGGGACTCAGATGAAATTTTTGCAGGCACAGGGCCATTTTGGCGTTCTCGACGGGCAGAAAATCCGCTTCGGGGACGGTCTGAACGTGCTCTATCTGCCCAATGAGGGCGGTAAAACGACATTGTGTAATTTCCTGCGCGTCATGCTGTACGGACTGAACACCAGCCGGCGCGACGGGAAAAACCAGCTGTCCGACAAGACCAAATACCGTCCGGCGGACGGCAATCCCATGAGCGGCCTTCTCGAGCTGGAGTGGCAGGGGCGCCGCATTCGCATCAGCCGCCAGACCGGCAAGGGAAACGCGCCGATGCAGGAGTTTTCCGCGCACTACGTGGACACCGGCGAGGTGTGCGAGCAGCTGACCGCGAAGGACTGCGGGCGCGTGCTGACCGGCGTCAGCGAGGAGGGCTATCAGTCCACCGCCCTGATCGACGGACAGGATCAGTCGCTCTCGGCCGCCGAGCTGGGCGAGCGCATGCTGGCGCTGTCCACGACGGGCGACAGCGCCATGATGTACGCCAGTGCGGTGTCACAGCTCGACCGCTGGCGCAACGCCCTGCGCGGCACGGGCAACCGCGGCCGCTATGCGCAGGTGGAGGCGGACATCGCGCAGCTCACGCAGTCGATCGGCCGGCTGGACGAGCTGAGCGAGCAGATTGAAAACTATGAGGCGCAGATTCCGTCGGCGGAGCAGCGCATCGCGGAGGCGGAGACCGAGCACCAGCAGGCGACAGAGGATTTCACGCTGCTGTTTGTCGCCAAGCGCGAGGCGGCGGAGCGCGACGAGCGCCGGGCGCGCGAAAAGCTCGCGCTGCTGCGGGCGGAGCTGCCGCCGCTCGGCGTGCTGGCGGACGCGGAACGCGCGGCCACGCAGTTTGAAGAGGCGCAGAAGGCGTATGACGACGCGCAGGCCGAGCAGGCCGAAGTGGTCGCCAACTATCAGAAATGGAAGGACGACATCGACCAGACGGAGGACGAGTACAGCAACAGCCAGCGCAGCCGGTCGGATATCCACATCCGCGGCTGGTCGATGATTCTGGCGGTCGTGCTCGGCGTGCTGGCGGTGGTCAGCCTGCTGGGCGTCATCCCGTTCGGGCCGCTGACGCCGTATATGCCCTATCTGTTCTCCGTCTGCGCGGTCATCGCGCTGATTGTCACGTTTGTCGGCAGCACGGAGTCGCTCGACTCGCCGCCGATGGACTTTGACGAAGAGCGCGTCAAGCTGGACCGCCGCCGGCAGTCCGCCATCAGCCGCGCGGCGCAGACAGAGGAGCAGCTGGAGAAGGCGCGCGCCGCCTTCCGCGCGCAGGCGCAGCGCGTCGCCCCGGAGATCCCGGAGGGCGAGGACAGCCGCGCGCTGGAGCACATCCGGATGCTGGACGAGAAAAAGCGCGTGTATCTCGCCCGCAAGCGGGAGCACGACGATCTGACCGAGCATTATCTGAACATTCTGGACGCCACCGGCCCGCAGGGCGCGGCGCGCCTGCATATGGACGAGACCAAGGGCGCGGTCGACACGGCGCGGCAGGCATGCAGCGCGCTGCACGAGGCCATCGCCGCCTGCCGCGGCAAGGCGGAGGAGATCGGCAAGCGCGAGGAGCTGTGCGCGCTGCGCGAGCGGCTGGAGGAGGAGAAGGAGAGCATTCTCTGGCAGCTGGACGCCATCCGTCTGGCGAAGGAGTCGCTCGTGCGCGCCAACGCCGAGCTGACCGGACGTGTCTCCCCGCAGATCAACAAGCTCGCGCAGGAGTACATGAAGACGCTGACCGCCGAGCGCTACACGGCGATGCAGCTGTACACCAACTTTGAGGTCACCTGCCGCCGCGACAACAGCGCGGTGGAGATGGACAAGCTGCGCCTGTCCACCGGCACGCGCGATCAGCTGTATCTCGCCCTGCGCCTTGCGGTGTGCAAGGTGCTGCTGGATAACCCGGACGAGAGCGTCCCGATCGTGCTGGACGACCCGTTTGTCAACTACGACGACCAGCGCGCCGCCTGCGGCATGAAGCTGCTGCGCGAAATCGCCCGCGAACGGCAGGTCATCCTGCTGACCTGCCGCCGTCCGTGACAACAGAACAGCATACAAAAGCGCTGTGCCGAGGCACAGCGCTTTTTGATGAAATAGTATTGTTTTGATAAGATCAGGCGTGAGGAGCAGCCTGCTTTACTGTATGATTTTTATACGTGTTCCACGTGGGCTCATAATCTGCATCTGCCTGATTTCCCCACATGTCCCAGCCGGAACGGTCACCGCGGGCAAACAATTCCAAAAAGGGACCGGGAGAGCATTGCTCGATAATCGGGATGATTTCATCCGGCTTTCGGGAGTGTTCCCGTTTTTGCGTCCGAATCAGGTTCACCTGAGAGCGGGCAGGAGCGAGGGTCCGGTTGTTTTCCCCGCGAATGCCAAACAGAAGGATTTCTGTGACGTTGCGGAAGTAAAACCCTACGCCTCTGCCGTCCGGCTGTCCGTCTTTGCGAACCTTTTCCCATATAATATTTCCCTTATACGTAAATCCCCATGCCTGCATGACAGCCAGACCGTCGGGAAGGAGTGCGTTGGGAACCCAAAGATATAAATGGCTTTTGTTGGCGGCGATTTGCGCTACGGGAAGATCCATGATTTCCTGTAAGGTCATGGTTTCATACCGATTGAGCCGCTTGTGTTCCGGCGCAACCTTACCTGTGCGGTTTTGAAATCTCCAGGGAGGATCTGCATAGATTGTCGAATATTTTTTGGAACCGCAAAAAGCGAGGAGATTATCGGATGTTGTTTGGATTGTGCTCATCGATATAGTCCTCCTTCCAATCCGAGATACAATTTTTCTTTATGCCGACGGCAAGAATGGGACAGCCGCCGTTTCGCCGTGAATCCAGTCGATACAGAAGCTTGCCCATCCAGGTGGTGCTCGCACCGTATTTGCGCATGATTGGTTTCCATGTGCCGGATCGTTTGTCGTAATCAAACACTGTTTTGAAAACGTCGTTGAGCTCCTGCGCGCGCGTGACAATCATTCCGGCACTGATGATATCACAATCGTAATAGGTGCGCATTGCAAGGAGATCGCGGTCAAACGTTTGGTCTTTGCTGTTCCATTCCAAGTCAAATGCGATGCGGTTTTTCAGAAAATCGATATTGTGTCCGTCAATATATCCCTCTGTCGTCCGTTCTTCAAAAGGAATGGAGGAAAAGCGTCCGCGCTGCTCCGCCTGCCTCGGATAGAATTTAATATGTAAATCACCGGAGATACGGATTTCTCTCCATCCGCAGGGATAGAGCATGTCGTCAAATTTTTTGGGGATTTTGGTCTCATTGCCGCCCGCTTCTCTCAGATCCTGAACGGAGATGTGCAGGTTTCTCAAGCACCGGACGATTTCTTCCCATTCTTCCGGAAAGGCCTGTGTAATGATCTCCAGCGCGTGATTATAATTGAAAAACTCAAACCGATTCAAAAGATCAGCATCGATATATTCATTCAGATGCATGCGCAGAACTCCCTTCCTGTAGTCCAGGATATTATAACAAAAGTAAAGAGACAGTTCAAGCGCCGCCACAGACAAAAAACCGAGCCCCGGCGCGCGGCCGGAGCTCGGTTCTGTTTACTTTGCGTATTCGATGGCGCGGGTTTCGCGGATCATATGGATCTTGATCTGGCCGGGATATTCCAGCTCGGTTTCGATCTTCTTGGCGATGTCGCGGGACAGCAGGATCATCTTGGAATCGGAAACCTGCTCCGGATTGACGATGATGCGGATCTCGCGGCCGGCCTGAATGGCGTAGGAACTGGACACACCGGGGGTGGTGTTTGCGATCTCTTCCAGCTTCTCCAGTCTCTTGATGTAAGCCTCGAGGTTTTCGCGGCGCGCGCCCGGGCGGGCGGCGGAAATCGCGTCGGCAGCCTGCACCAGGCACGCCACGAGCGTCTTGGGCTCGATGTCGCCGTGGTGCGCCTGAACGGCGTGGATGATGTCGCCGTGCTCGCGGTAGCGCTTGCACAGGTCAACGCCGATGTCGACGTGGGAGCCTTCCATCTCGCGGTCGACTGCCTTGCCGATGTCGTGCAGCAGTCCGGCGCGCTTGGCCTGCGTGGCGTCAATGCCCAGCTCCGCGGACAGGATGCCCGCGATGTGGGAGACCTCGATGGAGTGCTGCAGGACGTTCTGTCCGTAGCTCGTGCGGTAGCGCATGCGGCCGAGCAGCTTGACCAGCTCGGGGTGCAGCCCGTGCACGCCGGTCTCCAGCACGGCGCGCTCGCCTTCCTGCTTGATGGTCTGCTCCACCTCGCGGCGGCTCTTTTCCACCATTTCCTCGATGCGCGCCGGATGGATGCGGCCGTCGATGATGAGCTTTTCCAGCGTCAGACGGGCGATTTCGCGGCGAACCGGGTCAAAGCATGAGAGCGTGATCGCCTCCGGGGTGTCGTCGATGATCAGATCGACGCCGGTCAGCGTTTCCAGCGTGCGGATGTTGCGTCCCTCGCGGCCGATGATGCGACCCTTCATCTCGTCGTTGGGCAGCGGCACGACGGACACCGTGGCCTCCGCCACATGATCCGCCGCACAGCGCTGAATCGCGGACGAGATGATCTCGCGGGCGTACTGCTCGGCCTCATCCTTGGTGCGCTGCTGGATCTCGCGCAGCTTGATGGCGGCGTCGTGCTGCGCTTCCTGCTCGATGGAGTTGACGAGAAATTCTCTCGCCTCCTCGCGCGTGAGCCCGGAAATGCTCTCCAGACGCTCCAGCTGCTGCTGCTTGTACTGCTCCGCTTCGTCCTGGCTCTTCTGTACCTTGGCCAGGCGGCGGGACAGCTCCTCGTTTTTCTGCTCCGCCGCATCCGTCTTGCGGTCGAGCGCTTCTTCCTTCTGTGTCAGACGACGTTCGGTTTTCTGCACCTCGCTGCGGCGCTCTTTGATTTCGCGCTCCAGATCGGCGCGGCTTTTGTGAATTTCTTCCTTCGCTTCCAGCACGGCTTCGCGCTTTTTGCTCTCCGCGGCCTTGATGGAATCGTTAATGATACGCGTGGCCTCTTCCTCCGCGCTGCCGATCTCCTTTTCGGCGACCTTTTTGCGGTAGGTGATGCCGGCGATAACACCCACAACTATGCCGACGACTGCGGCAATAAGAATACCAATCATTGCTCTGATACACACCTCCTGTTTTTGTGATTTTTTCTAAAAAATTCGGAAAATTTCAGGTAATACCTGTGCGGTTAAACGATAGATCGCATACGTTTTCATACAAAGGCATTATTACTTATTGTAATCGGAAAACATACCGTTGTCAACAGGGCGCGGCGGCGCGGAAACGGGAAAAGCGCGCAAACAGACTGGAAACTTTGTAAATAATTTACAAAATGCGCGCGATTTCTCAACATTCCAGCCGGTTTATATTCCCTCTATATTTTTTTGGGAAAGCATAGTATAATAGGGAGGACAGGCGGGGAAACCCGGCTTTTGTCCGTACAGGAGGAATTTTATGAACCAGTTGATGCACAGGCGCGAGCAAAACGGCCTGATTTATTATACCTGCGACACGCTCACCACGCCGCATCTGTTCACGACGAAGTTCGGCGGCGTGAGCCGCGGCTATCTCTCGTCGCTCAATCTCGGCTTCAACCGCGGCGACGATCGGGAGAACGTGCTGCGCAACTATCAGATTCTTGCGGATCACTTCGGCGTGCCGCGCGCGCGCATGACGATGACCAAGCAGGTGCACGGCGACTGCGTGCGCGTGGTGGACCGGCAGACGATGGGCATGGGTCTGGGGCAGCCGATGCGCTGGCAGACGGACGCGATTGTGACCGATCTGCCGGGCGTGCCGCTGTGCGGCTACTATGCCGACTGTGTGGTGACGCTGCTGCACGACCCGGTCAGCCGCTGCATCGGCGTGTGCCATTCCGGCTGGCGCGGCACGGCGAACGGCATTCTGACCAAGACCGTGCGCACGATGCAGGAGCGGTACGGCGCGCGCCCGCAGGACATTCAGGCGGTCATCGGCCCGTCCATCCACGCCTGCTGCTTTGAGACGGACGCGGACGTGCCAGACGCCATGCGCGAGACGATGGGGCGCGATGTCGAGCGGTTCATCGAGCCGCGCGGCGCGAAGTTTTTTATCGATTTGCAGGGCATCAACCGCATGCGCCTGCAAGAGGCGGGCGTCCGGCAGGTGACGGACAGCGGGCTGTGCACCAAGTGCCGGAGCGACGAATTCTGGTCGCACCGCGCGACCCACGGGCGGCGCGGCGTGCAGGCCGGTGTGATTATGCTGGAGGGAGAGCTGTCATGAGAGCAAAACGCGGTATGGCGGCGGCGCTGGCCGGCGCGCTGCTGCTCGCGGTGCTGGCCGGCTGCGGCGGCGCGCAGCGCGCGGAGAGCGGCAGCGGAGAAGCAGCGGACCGCCCGTCCGCCGGGCAGAGCGCCGGGCCGGTCAAGGCGGTGGATACGTTCACGCTCGCCTACAACGAGGCGGACGGCCTCGATCCGCTCTCGTGCACCTCGCCGGAAAACCAGCTGATCGCGCAGCTGTGCTTTGAGAGCCTGTTTGTGCTCGACAGCGAATTCCAGCCGCAGAAGGTGCTGTGCGAATCGCTGGAGCAGACGGGCATCCGCGAATACACGCTCACGCTGCGCGACGGCGCGCTGTTTCACTCCGGGCAGGAGGTCACCCCGGAGGACGTCGTCTTCTCGCTCAACAGCGCCCGCCTGCGCGACGACTCCATCTATCAGGAGCAGCTCGCCTGCATCTCGTCGGTGCAGTACAGCGATGACGAGGTGTACATCCGGCTGTATGAGGAAAACAGCAATCTGGCCGCGCGGCTGAACGTCCCCATCCTGCGCAAGGGGACGGACGAGGAGACGTGCCCCGACGGCTCGGGACCCTATCAGCTCGTGACGAGCGACGGCGGACAGTGTCTTATCCCGTTCGAGCAGTGGAGCAGCGGGAAGGTCGGCTTTTGCGAATCCATCTCGCTGACCGGCGTGCCGGACAGCGACAGCGCGGCCAACCTGCTGAGCAGCGGCGAGCTGTCGCTGCTGATGCAGACGGACGCGGAGCAGGCGCCGGCGCAGGGGGCGAGCTACACCGCCAGCGTGCCGACCACGCGGCTGCACTATCTGGGCGTCAACTGCGATCTGGCGCCGTATGACGACGAGGATGTGCGCACCGCGCTGTCCCTGCTGCTCGACCGCGACAGCATCGTGCAGACCTGCTTTTCCGGACGGGCGGACGCGGCGAGCCTGCCGCTCATCCCGGTGCCGGACAGCGTGGAGGCGCCGGACTACGACCGGGAACGGGCGCTGGAGCTGCTCGAGGACGCAGGCATCTACGACCGGGACGACGACGGCTTTTTGGATATCAGCCGCGGCCGGCCGTTCACCGTGGATATCATCTACAACGAGACGTACAGCACCAAGGGCGCCGTGCTCCAGCAGTACGCCGAGACGCTGAACGAGGCGGGCATTCTGGCGGAGGTGCGCGCGCTTCCGTTCGAGGAGTGCCGGAGCATGCTGCGCCGGGAATCCTTCCAGCTCTATTACGGCGAATACGAGCTGACCGCCGATTTTGACCTGTCCTCGCTGATTTCCACCAGCGGCACGCGCAATTTTAGCGGATACTACGACCGCGAGATGGAGCGCGCGCTCGACGGCCTGCGGACGTACGAGGAGGGCGAAGCGGAGGAGGCGCGCGAGGAATACGCCGAATGCTTCGCGGAGCAGACGCCGGTGATCCCGATTGCGTTTGAGCGCACGCTGCTCTGCTCGACCGATGCGCTGCCGGAACAGTTTGACCCGTGGCCGGGACAGATTTTCCACGGCATCGAGACGTGGTCGGCGGCGGAATAACGAAAGATTGGCAAAAACATGCACCCAGCGGGTCTGCCCGCTGGGTGCTGCTGCGTTTTCGGGTTGTCAGGGATTTTTGAGCAGCCCGACGGTGAGGAACAGGCCGAACAGACCGGCCGCGAGCATGAGCAGATAGGTGAGGTCGATGGCGTCCTCAAGGCTGACGGCGTAATCGTCGTCTGCCGCAGCGGAGAGAACCGCGCCGCCGCTGTCCAGCAGCACCGACTCGTCTATTTGCAGGGAATTTGGCTGATACTGCGCGATGTCCAGCAGGGAAGCGAGCTCTTTCTCACTCCAGACGTACAGGAAATACGGGCCGGAGAGCGGAATGTGCCCCTGCCCGGAGATGCGTGTGCCGTCCGGGGTCTGGCAGGAATACGAAAGCCGGAGCGCACCGGCGTCGCTGCCGAGAGAACCGGAGAAGGCATACAGCATACCGTCGGCGGTGAAGTAGCGGGAGCTGGTCATCAGGCCGGGCGCGGCGCCGCCGTCTGCATAAGAGACGCCGAGCAGCCGGTATTTGTCGTTGAGCCCTCGGATCAGGCAGATGGAGCCGCGGATGCTCTGGGGCTCACCGGCGGTAAACGAGAGGAAGAGCAGGTTGTTCCGCTGCTGGTATGCGACGACATCCACCGGTGTGCCGCGCGGAATGCGGCGGCTCTCCGCTGTTTCGCTGTCCGACAGCAGCAGATCCTCCCAGACGAAGTCCTGCGCCGCCGCCAGCCGCCCCGCGTCGGTGTTGGCGTAGTGAAATTGCAGGTCGTACAGCCACCAGACAAAGAGCGCGGTCACGAGCAGCGCGAGCGCCGCCGCCAGCAGGCGGGTGCGCCGGATTTTTTTCAAAAAGCGCAGGCTTTTCTGCGGCACGGGCTCGGCGGGGATGTGCGTGCGCAGGTCGCGCTCGAGCTGGCGGCAGCCGGCGCATTCGTCCAGATGGGCGGCGACCTGCCGCGCGGTCTCCGGCTCGATCAGCTCCTCGATGTAGGCGGGCAGCAGATCGCGCACGATGCAGCAGTCAAGTTGATTCGGTTTCATTGGATGCACCTCCCATGAGTGTTACAAGCTGTTCCTTGCCGCGATAGAAGCGCACGCGCGCCCACGTCTCCGTGTGGTGCAGGATGTCGCCGATCTCGCGGAACGAGAAGCCGCCGGTCAGCCGCAGGTACAGCACCTCGCGCGTCTCCGGCGGGAGCTGCTGCATCGTGCGGTACAGATGCAGCCGTTCGTCCTTCTGCTGGATTTCCGCCGCCGGGTCGTCCGGTGCGGCCAGCGTGGCCAGCTGCGCCTCGTCCAGCGCCGCCGTCCGCTTGCGGCGGCTCAGCTCGCGGTACCACTGCCGCTTGGCGATGGCGCACAGCCAGACCTGCGGGGTGCAGTCGCCGCGGAACGTGTGCATGCTCTTGAGCGCCTGATAAAAGGTCTCCTGCGTCAGCTCCTCCGCGAGGTCCGCGTCGTGCGTCAGCGAATACAGATAGCGGTAGACCTGCCGGGCGTGCTGTTCGTAGAGATCCTGTGCCATACCTGTTCACCTCCCTCTCGTCCGTCCTTCTGTCTGTTTGTGCGCGCTCGCGCCGATTCGTTACAGAAAAATCGAAAAAAAACAGGCCGTCCGGCGGGGACGGCCTGCGGGTCTGCGCTTGCTTGTTATTTGGGATGCTCCGGCTGCGCCGCCCTGCCGTTGTATTTCTGCGTGGCGGCGGGGACGCCGTTTTCGATCAGCTCGCTCACCGCGAGCACAGCGCGGCTGACCGCGTCGTTCATGGCGGGCAGCTCGTCCGCCTTGAGGTTGGACAGCACCCAGTCCGCCAGATCGTAGTCGGGGTGAGGCTTGCCGCCGATGCCGACCTTGATGCGCGGGAACTGCTCGGAGCCGAGCTGCTCGATGATGCTTTTGACGCCGTTCTGCCCGCCGGCGGAGCCTTTGGGGCGGATGCGCAGCGTGCCCACCGGGAGGGAGATGTCGTCGAAGATGACCAGAATGCGCTCCGGCGGGATTTTGTAAAAGTCCGCGGCGGCGCGCACCGCCTCACCGGACAGGTTCATGAAGGTCTGCGGCTTGAGCAGCAGGGCGCGCCTGCCGCCGAGCACCGCCTCGCCGGTCAGCGCCTGGAACTTCGCGCGGTCGCAGCGCACGCCGTGCCTGGCGCACAGCGCGTCCATCACGCGGAAGCCGGTGTTGTGGCGGGTGTTTTCGTATTTCTTTCCGGGGTTGCCCAGCCCGACCACCAGCCATTCGACCGGTTGGGCGGCGGGCTTTGTCCGGCGTTCCTGTTCGAGCTTTGCGAAAATATCAAAGATAGACATGAATGGTAAATCAGCTTTCTGCGGAGAGGATAAAGTAATAGACCGGCTGGCCGCCGTCGATGACGGTGATTTCCGCGTCCGGCGCCTCCTTGTGCGCCATCTTTTCGACGCGCGCGGCGTCCTCCTCGGTCATGTCCGCGCCGTAGATGATGTTGATGAACGAGCACTCCTTGCGCGTCATCTCGCGGACGAGCTTTTTCACCGCGTCGTCCAGCTTGCGGCTGTTGGCGCACAGCTTGGACTCAAACAGCGAGAGATACTCGCCCTCGCGGATCTTTTTGCCGTCGAAGTCGGAATTGCGCGCGGCATAGGTGACCTGTCCGGCGCGGACGTTCGCCGCGGCGTCCAGCATGGCCTCGCGGTTTTCGTCGAGCGCGGCCTCCTCGTCGAACGACAGCATGGCGGAGATGCCCTGCGGGATGTTCTTGGTCGGGATGATGACGACCGTCTTGCTCTCGCACAGCGGGACGGCCTGCTCCGCCGCCATGATGATGTTCTTGTTGTTGGGCAGCACGAACACGACCTCCGCTGGCACGGCGTCGATGGCGTGCAGAATGTCGTCGGTGGACGGGTTCATCGTCTGGCCGCCCTGCACCATCTCGTCCGCGCCGAGGTCGCGGAACACGTTGACCAGTCCGTCGCCCGCGGCGACCGAGACAAAGCCATACCGCTTTTCCGGCTCCGCGATTTTGCGCTCGCGGCTCTCCAGCCCGGCCGCCTCCTCGACGATCTTGGCGGAATGCTGCTGGCGCATGTTCTCGATTTTGACGGTGAGCAGCTGGCCGAACTTCAGGCCGGCCTCCAGCGCTTCGTTCGGGCGGTCGGTGTGCACGTGCACCTTGATGATGTCGTCGTCGTCCACGACAACCAGACTGTCGCCGATGCCGTCGAGAAACGCGCGCAGGCGCTGCACGTTGCGCGACTTGTCGCGGCGCTCGGCGATGAACTCGGTGCAGTAGGTAAACGTGATGTCCTCCTCGCGGATGTCGGAGAACGTCGCGCCGGTCTTGGCGGGCGCCGCTTCGGCGGCGGCCGTGCGCTCCCGGTGGACGCCGTTGTAGGCGTCGTACATGCCCTCGAGGATGGTCAGGAAGCCGAAGCCGCCCGCGTCGACGACGCCGGCCTTCTCCAGAACGGGGTTCTGGTGGGTGGTGTCCGCCAGCGCCTCGCGTCCGCGGTCGATGGCGCTGCGCAGCACCTCGCCGCAGTCGATGTCCGGGTTGGACTGGCACAGCTCGAGCACATGCTGCGCGGTGACGCGGGAGACCGTCAGGATGGTGCCCTCCGCCGGCTTCATGACCGCCTTGTACGCCGCCTGCACGCCCTCGTGCAGCGCGAGCGCGAGGTCCTGTCCGCTGGCCTGCTTGCACGTCTTGAGCTGCTTGGAGATGCCGCGGAACAGCAGCGACAGGATGACGCCGGAGTTGCCGCGCGCACCGCGCAGCAGCGCGGAGGCGGTCGCGGCGCTCGCCGCCGGCAGGTCGGGATTGCTGAGGCGGGACACCTCGTCTCTCGCCGACGCCATGGTCAGCGACATATTGGTTCCGGTATCGCCGTCCGGAACAGGGAATACGTTCAGTTCGTTTGCTTCTTCTTTTTTCTCTTCAATGGACAGAGCGCCCTCGATGACCATAGCGCAGAATAGCTGTCCGTCAATCAGTTTCGCCAATGAAATGCCCTCCTTTTTCTTGTTGGCCCGCGCCGGAGCGCGTGGTTGTAGACAGCTCAATCAGTCCGCCCGAATGGCGTCGACATAGACGTCGACGTTTTTGACATCGATACCGGTCATCTTCTCGACATGGTAGCGCACCTCGCCGATGATGGAGCGGCAGACGGTCGCGATGTTGACGCCGTGCTCCACGGCGAGATGCAGGTCGATGTTGACGCCGCCGTCCTCCGCCTCCGTGATGCGCACGCCGCGCGACATGTTCTCCCGGCGCAGCAGGTGCGCGATGCCGTCGGAGACCGAGCGAATGGTCATGCCCTTGACGCCGAAGCAGCTCATCGCCGCATAGCCCGCGATATCCGCCAGAACCTCCGGCGCAATATTGATAAATCCGAGATCGGCTTTGATCGTCATCAAAATTCCTCCTCTATACAATGGAATCCAATGTCCTGATGGGGATGATTTGCAGAATCATTCAATTTTATTTTATAATATTTTTACAGTTGCGACAAGAGGATTTTGCGGTTGCCGCGGGCGAAGTTGGCGTTATCGGTCATAAGCGGAAAAAGTGTCCGGTAAGTGCGCCGCCGCCCGGCGCGGAGGCAAACATATGTTTGCTTTTCTGCCAAAAGTCCGGTACAATAAAAGCATCAGACCACGGCGGACGGAAGGATGGGATAGCAATGCGTCCGATATCGGAAAAGCAGAGAGAGATTTTGGCGTTCATCCGCGACTACACCGACGGGCAGGGCTATCCGCCGTCCGTGCGCGAGATCGCGTCGGCGGTCGGGCTGCGCTCGCCGTCCTCGGTGCACGCGCACCTCAAGCGCCTGCGCGAGCTGGGTTATCTGGAGAAGGACGACCACAAGACGCGCGCCATCACGCTGGCGGGCGGCGGCGCGCCGGGCGGGCGCGCGGTGCCGGTGCTCGGGCGCGTCACGGCGGGCATGCCGATTCTCGCCGTCGAGGAGGTCACGGGCGTGCTGCACGTCGATGTGGACGCCGGACACGAGTATTTTGCCCTGTGCATCCGGGGCGATTCCATGGTGGGCGCGGGCATTCTCGACGGGGATTATATTGTCGTGCGCCGCCAGAATTACGCGCGGCGCGGGCAGATCGTCGTGGCGGTGCTGGAGGACGAGGCGACGTGCAAGCGGCTGGAAAAGCAGGACGGCCACGTCTGGCTCGTGCCGGAAAACCCGGCCTACCGTCCGATTTTGGGCGACCACGCGCACATTCTCGGCGTCGTCGCGCGCGTCGTGCGCAGCTATCCGCTATGAAGCTGGCGGATTCGGTGCGCTTTGTGCGCGGCGTGGGGCCGAAAAAGGCGGAGCTGCTGGGCCGGCTGGGCATTGCGACGCTGGAGGACGCGCTGCTGTGCTATCCGCGCGGCTATGAGGACCGCACGCGCGTCACGCCCATCCGCCGCCTGCTGGACGGGGAAAAGCAGTGCGTGCACGCCGTTGTGGGCGCGCCGCCGCGCACGGCGCACATTCGCCGCGGCATGGATGTGACGCGCTGCGTGGTGTACGACGAGAGCGGCGCGCTCACGCTGCAATTTTTCAACCAGAGCTATGTGGCGTCTTCGCTGCAAACCGGGCAGGAATACGCCTTTTTTGGCAAGATCCGCGCGGAAAAGCGCGGCTTTGTCATGCTCTCGCCGGAATTTGAGCCGGTGGGCGCGGCGCAGTGCACCGGGCGGGTGCTGCCGTTTTATCCGCTGACGGCGGGGCTGCACCAGCGCGACCTGTACCGCGTGACCGACGCGGCGCTGGCGGCACTGCCCGGGGAGATGCCGGATTTTCTGCCGGCGCGCGTCCGCGCGCAGCAGGGCTTTGCGCCGCTGGGCGACGCGCTGCGCGCCATTCACCGCCCGCAGGACATGCAGCAGGCGCAGCAGGCGCGCCGCCGCATGGTGTTTGAGGAATTTTTCCTGCTGTCGTGCGGGATGGGGCTGCTGCGCGCGCGGCGGTCGGGACGGTGCGGCGCAAAGCTGCGCGATCTGAGCCTGACCGCGTTTTACCGCGCGCTGCCGTTTGCGCTGACCGGCGCGCAGCAGCGCGCCATCGAGGCGTGCACGCTCGACATCGCCGCCGGGCGGCCGCTCAGCCGCCTGATTCAGGGCGACGTCGGTTCGGGCAAGACGATGGTGGCGGCGGCGCTCTGCTATCTCGCGGCGAAAAACGGGCGGCAGGCGGTGATGATGGCGCCGACCGAGCTGCTCGCGCAGCAGCACATGCAGACGCTCCAGCCGCTGTACGGCGCGCTCGGCCTGTCGTGCGGGCTGCTGACCGGCTCGCTGGGCGCGCGGCAGAAGCGGGAGACGGTGCAGGCGATCGAAGCGGGGGAGCTTTCGGTCGTCATCGGCACCCACGCGCTGCTGCGCGGGGACGTGCGCTTTCGCGACCTCGCGGTGGCCGTCGTGGACGAGCAGCACCGCTTCGGCGTCCAGCAGCGCGCGGCGCTGACGGAGAAGGGCGAAAACGTCCATCTGCTCGTCATGTCCGCCACGCCCATTCCGCGCACGCTCGCGCTGCTGCTCTACGGCGATCTGGACGTCTCGGCCATCGACGAGCTGCCGCCCGGGCGGCAGAAGGTCAAGACCTACGCCGTCGGCGAGCGCATGCGCCCGCGCATCGACGCCTTCATCGATCGGCAGTGCGCCGAGGGCGGGCAGGTCTACGTCGTCTGCCCGCTGGTGGGCGACGGCGAGAGCGGGCGCACGAGCGCGGAGCACACGGCGGAGCGCCTGACGGCTGCGCTGCCGCACCGGCGCGTGGCGCTCGTGCACGGGCGCACCAAAGCGGCGGAAAAGGAGCGCATCATGGCGGCATTCGCCGGCGGGCGCGTGGACATTCTGGTGTCCACCACCGTCATCGAGGTGGGCGTCAATGTGCCCAACGCGACGCTGATGGTCGTGGAGGACGGCGACTGCTTCGGCCTGTCCCAGCTGCACCAGCTGCGCGGGCGCGTGGGGCGCGGCGCGCGGCAGTCGTACTGCGTGTTTTACGGCGCGGACCGCGGCGAGGACGCGCGCGAACGGCTCAAGACGCTCGTGCACACGGACAATGGCTTTGTCATCGCGCAGAAGGATCTGGAGATGCGCGGCGCGGGCGACTTTTTTGGCACGCGGCAGCACGGCCTGCCGCCGATGAAGCTGGCGGACCTCGCGGGGGATACGCGCGTGCTCGAGCAGGCGCGGCGCATGGCGGACGCGCTGCTGGCGGCGGACCCGGCGCTGACGGAGGAGCCGCAGCTGCGCGCGCGCGTGGAAAAGCTGTTCGCGCAGCACGGCGAGGGCAGCTTCAATTAAAGAAAGAGCATAAAAAAAGAAAAAACATAAGACAGACGCGATTGTATCACAAAACAAGATTGCGCGGAAGCGCATACCGGCCGGCGGGCGGTGGGACGCCCCGGCCGGAGCGGCAGGCGTGCGGAAATCGGATGGGGGAAACAGCCGGTTTTTGACATGATCTGATAAACTGTTGGAAAACTCTGTCGTTTTTAGCGAATTATTCACTAAAACAGGGGGCGCGGCAGTCCGCTTTATTATAATGGATTCAGCCATCTCACGAAGGGGGAGCGTGAGTATGTATCACAGGATACGCGATCTGAGGGAAGATAAAGATATCACACAGGCGGAAATGGGGAAGATTCTGCTGTGCAGTCAGCGGGTCTACAGCAACTACGAGCGCGGGGACATCGACATTCCGACGGCGGTGCTCGTCCGCCTGGCGGACTTTTACGATGTTTCGGTGGACTATCTGCTCGAACGCACAGACAACCCCAAAACAGCACGATAACGGCGAAAGACCACTGGAGAGAGGGGACTCCGGTGGTCTTTTTTTGCGCCCTGCGCTGCGGCGGCCGGCCGGAAATTTGGCGGAGGGTATGACAAGCGAGGGGGAATGTGGTACACTGTAAACAACACAAGGTGCCCGCCGGGGCACGCGCAGATGATACGGGAGTGAATAGAGTTTGGAGACATTACAGATATTGAAGCAGATCGCGTCCGGCCTGGCGCAGCAGTTCGGCTCCAACTGCGAGGTGGTCATCCACGACCTGCGGGCGAAGGATCTGAACCAGTCGATTGTCCACATTGAAAACGGCCACGTGTCCAACCGGAAGGTCGGGGACGGGCCGTCGGAGGTCGTGCTCAAGGCGATGAAGGCGGACGGCGAGCCGGCGCGCGACCGCGCGGGCTATCTGACCACGACGACGGACGGCAAGGTGCTCAAATCGTCCACCTTCTATATCCGCGACGAGGCGGGCGGACTGAACTATATTTTCGCCATCAATTTCGACATTTCCACGCTGCTCGCGGCGCAGAACGCGCTGGAAAACCTGACGTCCGCGCCTAAAACCGAGCGCCCGACCGAGATTTCGCACAACGTCAGTGAGCTGCTCGACCAGCTGCTGGAGCAGTCGGTCGCGCGCGCCGGCAAGCCGGTCGCGCTGATGAACAAGGACGACAAGGTCGCCGCCATCAAGTTTCTCAACGACGCCGGCGCCTTCCTCATCACCCACTCGGGCGACCGCGTGGCGAACTACTTCGGCATCTCCAAGTTTACGCTGTACAGCTACATCGGAAGCGGCAAGTGAGGCGGCCGGAGACGGGCGCAGAGCGCCGCCTAATAAATTTTGTATGAACCTAAAAATTTTTTGAAAAAGGGCTTGCATTCGCGCGCGGGTGTGATATGATAGAGACAAGAAATTTGGTCAGATGACCGATACGGAACGGAGGGTGAATTACGATGGATATCACGATGAAATTCACAGAAAATCGCGTCCCCAAAACGGACGACCGCTGTCTGGAAATCATGAGCCTGGAAAACGTCCGCAAGGCGAACCGCTTTCACAAGAGCTTTCCGGAATACCGCGTCACACCGCTGCACAGCCTCCGGAATCTTGCACAGTACCTGGGCATCCGCAACCTGTACGTCAAGGACGAATCGTATCGGTTTGGCCTGAACGCCTTCAAGGTGCTGGGCGGCTCGTTCGCCATCGCGCGCTACATCGCCCAGCAGACCGGGCGGGACGTCTCCGAGCTGCCGTACGACGTGCTGACGTCGGACGCGCTGCGCGAGCAGTTCGGCCGGGCGACCTTCTTCACGGCGACCGACGGCAACCACGGCCGCGGCGTCGCCTGGGCGGCGAACCGCCTGGGGCAGAAGGCGGTCGTTCGTATGCCGAAGGGAACGACGCCCACCCGGCTGGAGAACATCCGCAAGCTGGGCGCGGAGGTCACGATCGAGCAGCTCAACTACGACGAATGCGTCCGCATGGCGGCGGCCGAGGCGGCGCAGACGGAAAACGGCGTCATGGTGCAGGACACCGCGTGGGACGGCTATGAGGAGATCCCCGCCTGGATCATGCAGGGCTACGGCACGCTGGCGCTGGAGGCGGACCGGCAGATGCTCGCGGACGGCTGCGAGCGCCCGACCCACGTCATCGTGCAGGCGGGCGTCGGCTCGCTGGCGGGCGCGGTGATCGGCTATTTTGCCAACAAATACCGCGACAATCCGCCGGTCATGGTGGTCGTGGAGGCCAACGCGGCGGACTGCCTGTACCGCAGCGCGGAGCGGGCGACCGGCGAGCTGGTCAACGTCACCGGCGACATGGTCACCATCATGGCGGGTCTCGCCTGCGGAGAGGGCAACACCCTCTCATGGGACATCCTGCGCAACCACGCGGCGGCGTTTGCCTCCTGTCCGGACTGGATGAGCGCGCGCGGCACGCGCGTGTACGGCGTTCCACTCGCGGGCGACCCGGAGATCATCTCGGGCGAATCCGGCTCGGTCACCATGGGCTTCCTCAGCGTCGTCATGGCGCGGGAGAACTACGCCGGCATCCGCGCGGCGCTGAAGCTGGATGAAAACGCCGAGGTGCTGCTCATCTCAACCGAAGGAAATACCGATCCCATCCGCTTCCGCGAGGTGGTCTGGGACGGACTGTATGGCATCCGCGAGCCGTTCGCGGAGGACGACGTCAGAAAACCGAAATAAGCGAGCATTCGCGACGACAGACGATATGGGGAGGTTCTATCATGCAATTTGAAACGATCAAGCAGGCCGCGCAGGCGTACGAAAAGGACATGACGAAGTTTCTGCGCGACCTCATCCGCATTCCGGGTGAGAGCTGCCAGGAGAAGGGACACATCGACCGCATCGCGGAGGAAATGCGCACCGTCGGCTTTGACCGCGTGGAGATTGACCCGCAGGGAAACGTGCTCGGCTACATGGGCCGCGGCAAAAAGCTGATCGCCTTTGACGCGCACATCGACAACGTCGGCATCGGCTATCTGGAAAACTGGAAGTTCGATCCGTATGAGGGCTATGAAAACGAGACGGAGATCGGCGGCCGCGGCGGCTCCGATCAGATGGGCGGCATCGTCTCCGCCGTCTACGGCGCGAAGATCATGAAGGATCTCGGCATGCTCAGCGACGCATACACCGTCCTGGTCACCGGCACCGTACAGGAAGAGGACTGCGACGGCCTGTGCTGGCAGTACATCATCCGCGAGGACGGCGTGCGCCCCGAGTTTGTCGTCTCCACCGAGCCGACCGACGGCGGCATCTACCGCGGCCACCGCGGACGCATGGAGATCCGCATCGACGTCACCGGCGTCTCCTGCCACGGCTCCGCGCCTGAGCGCGGCGACAACGCGATTTACAAGATGGCGGATATCTTGCAGGACGTGCGCGCGCTCAACGAGAACGACGACGCGGACGGGACTGAGATCAAGGGCCTTGTCAAAATGCTCAACCCGAAATACAACCCGCAGTGGGAGGAGGCGCGCTTCCTGACGCGCGGCACAGTCACGGTTTCCGAGATCTTCTTCACCTCGCCGTCCCGCTGCGCGGTCGCCGATTCGTGCGCTGTATCGCTCGACCGCCGCATGACGGCGGGCGAGACGTGGGAATCCTGTTTGCAGGAGATCCGCGATCTGCCGGCGTGCAAGAAGTACGGCGACGCGGTCACGGTTTCCATGTATGAATACGACCGCCCGTCGTACACCGGTCTGGTTTACCCGATCGAGTGTTATTTCCCCACCTGGACCATTCCGGAGGACGACGTCATCACGCAGTCGCTCAAGCAGGCGTACACCGGCCTGTACGGCGAGCAGCGCAGCGGCGACAGCACGGTGGACGCGGAGCGCCGCGCGCGCCCGCTGATCGACAAGTGGACGTTCTCCACCAACGGCGTCACCATCATGGGACGCAACGGCGTGCCGTGCATCGGCTTCGGCCCGGGCGCGGAGGCGCAGGCACACGCGCCGAATGAGATCACCTGGAAGGAAGATCTGGTCAAGTGCGCGGCGGTTTACGCGGCGCTGCCGGCCATTTACTGCGAGAACACAAAGTGACAGACGGAGGCGAGACAATGAAGACGTTACAGGATTATATCGACAAGCTGAATGCGCTGAATTTTAAGGAAATGTACGAAAACGACTTTTTCCTGACGTGGGAGAAGTCGGACGACGAGATCGAAGCGGTGTTCACCGTTGCCGACGCGCTGCGCTACATGCGCGAGAACAACATCTCCACCAAGGTGTTCGAGTCCGGTCTGGGCATCTCCCTGTTCCGCGACAACTCCACGCGCACCCGCTTCTCGTTTGCCTCCGCCTGCAACCTGCTCGGCCTGGAGGTGCAGGATCTGGATGAGGGCAAGTCGCAGATCGCGCACGGCGAGACCGTCCGCGAGACCGCGAACATGATTTCCTTCATGGCGGATGTCATCGGCATCCGCGACGACATGTACATCGGCAAGGGCAACAAGTACATGCACGACGTCGTCGACGCCGTGCGCGAAGGCCATGAGGAGGGTATCCTCGAGCAGCGCCCGACGCTGGTCAATTTGCAGTGCGACATCGACCACCCGACGCAGTGCATGGCGGACATGCTGCACATCATCCACGAGTTCGGCGGCGTGGAAAACCTGAAGGGCAAAAAGCTGGCGATGACGTGGGCGTATTCCCCGTCCTACGGCAAGCCGCTGTCCGTGCCGCAGGGCGTCATCGGCCTGATGACCCGGTTCGGCATGGACGTCGTGCTCGCGCATCCGGAGGGCTATGAGGTCATGCCGGAGGTCGAGGAGGTCGCCAAGCGCAACGCCGAGAAGACCGGCGGTTCGTTCACCAAGACCAACGACATGGCGGAGGCCTTCCGCGACGCGGACATCGTCTATCCGAAGTCCTGGGCGCCGTTCGCCGCGATGGAGAAGCGCACCAACCTGTACGCCGAGGGCGACCAGGCCGGCATCGACGCGCTGGAGCAGGAGCTGCTCGCGCAGAACGCCGAGCACAAGGACTGGGCGTGCACGGAGGAGATGATGCGCCTGACGCGCGACGGCAAGGCGCTGTACCTGCACTGCCTGCCGGCGGATATCTCTGGCGTTTCCTGCGAGAGCGGCGAGGTGGACGCCTCTGTCTTTGACCGCTACCGTACCCCGCTGTACAAGGAAGCATCGTTCAAGCCATACATCATTGCAGCTATGATTTTCCTGTCCAAGTTTGAAAACCCGCAGGAAATTCTCAAGAAGCTGGAAGAGCGCGCGACCAAGCGCATTTTTGGCTGAGTATTGCATCGCTGTGCCAATGGGGGCGGTCTGCCCCCATTGGCTTTTTTTTCAACCGCAGGCTTAACAGCAGGGAGGGGAACGTGTACATGGATCGAAAGAAAATTGTCATTGCCCTCGGCGGCAATGCCCTTGGAAATACGCTGCCGGAGCAGATGGCGGCAGCCAAGCATACCTCGCAGTCGATTGTCGATCTGATCGAATCGGGCTATCAGGTGATCGTCACCCACGGCAACGGCCCGCAGGTCGGCATGATCAACCAGGCGATGTACGCGCTCGAACGGGAGGATCCGGAGCAGCCGAACACGCCGATCTCCGTCTGCGTCGCCATGAGTCAGGCGTACATCGGGTACGACCTGCAAAACGCCATCCGCGAGGAGCTGCGCAACCGCAGCATCACGGATGTGCCGGTGTCCACCGTCGTCACGCAGGTGCGCGTCGACCGCGACGACCCGGCGTTTGACAATCCGACCAAGCCGATCGGCAAATTCATGAGCCGGGAGGTCGCGCTCGAGCAGGCGCGCCGCTTCGGCCACATCGTCAAGGAGGACGCCGGGCGCGGCTACCGCCGCGTGGTCGCCTCGCCGATGCCGAAGGAGATCGTGGAGATCGGCGCCATCCGCGCGCTGGTCGACTGCGGCGAGCTGGTCATCTGCTGCGGCGGCGGCGGCATTCCGGTGTGCCAGAACGGCAACCACCTGAGCGGCGCGAGCGCGGTCATCGACAAGGATCTGGTGTCCGCGCTGCTGGCGGAGGAGCTGGACGCGGATTCGCTCGTCATCCTGACGGCGGTGGAAAAGGTCGCCGTCAACTTCGGCAAGCCGGAGCAGCGCGACCTCGACCGCATCACGGTGGACGAGGCGCGCCGGCTGATGGCGGAGGGGCATTTCGCCCCCGGCTCCATGCTGCCGAAGGTGGAAGCGGCGGTGCGGTTTGCGAGCAGCAAGCCGGGGCGCGAGGCGCTCATCACGCTGCTCGACAAGGCGCGCGACGGTCTGGAAGGACGAACCGGAACGAGAATCCGGCAGTAAGCGAAGAACCTCGGGGTTACAGTTCCCCGAGGTTCTTTTTCTATGACCAGAGTTGGCGGAGCGTGTCGGACAGGCCGTCCGTCTGCTCCAGACAGCGGAAGCTGAACAGCGCGCAGCCGTCTACGCCCTCAATCTCACGCGCCAGCGCGATCTGGCGCGCCAGCTCCGCGCAGCCGTCGGTGCGCCAGCATTCGGTATAATCGCTGCTGCCGATCTTGTACGCCGCGAGGCCGAGAATCAGCGCGACGTCCGTGCCGTCGGTCTGCCGCGCCCACCAGCGCGCGAGCGTGTCGAAGTCCGCGTTTTCGTCGCCGATTTCCCAATAGATCTGCGGGCAGATGTAGTCGATCCAGCCGTTTTCGATCCAGGTGAGCGAATCGGCATAGGCCGAGGTGTAGTGCTCGTAGCCGTTGGTCTCGCTGCCGCCGGGGGCGTTGACGCTCCGATTGCGCCAGATGCCCGACGGGCTGACGCCGAACACGCAGGCGCGGCCTGCGCGGGTGCGCACGACCTCGCCCACCGCCTGAATGAGCCGGTTGACGTTGTCGCGCCGCCAGTCATCGCGGCTCAGGCTGGAGCCGCTGGCGGCATAGGTTTCGTCGTCCGCGAACGCGGTGGAGGGGTAGAAGTAGTCGTCGAACTGCACGCCGTCGACGTCGTAGCCGGAGACGATCTCCTCCACGCCGTCGCAGATGAGCTGGCGCACTTCCGCCCGGCCGGGGTCGAAGTAATAGCCGCCGTCGCACGACACCACCCAGTCTGGGTGCTGCTTGGCGGGATGGGAGGCGGGCAGCGCCGCGAAGTCCGCCGCCGCGTTTTGCCCGGCGCAGATGCGGTAGGGATTGACCCACGCCTCCAGCCTCATGCCGCGCGCGTGCGCCTGCTCTGTCCAGTAGGCGAGCGGGTCAAAGCCGTCCTCCGGCGCGGCGCCGCACGTCCCGGTCAGATACCGGCTCCAGGGGAACAGATCGGACGGATACAGCGCGTCCGCCGCCGGGCGCACCTGAAAATAGACGGTGTTGCATCCGTTGGCCGCGGCCTCGTCCAAAATGGCGCGGCAGCGGCTGCGCAGCGCCCCGGCGCCGGTGGCCGGCGCGGACGGGTAGTCGATGGCGTAGGCCGTCGCGACCCAGACGGCGCGCGTTTCGTCCGGCGCGGCGGAGGAATCGTCCGTCTCGGCCGTTTCGCGCGGCGCTGCCGCGCTGCCCTCCGTCTGCTTTTCCGGCAGATGCTGCGCCACGAGGTCCGCCAGCCCGGCCAGCTCCAGCGCGGCGGAGCCGCCGGAGGCGTATACCATGCCCGCGGCGAGCGCGACGAACAGCGCGGTCAGAACAAAAAGCTTTTTCATAGACAACCCTCCCGCTCTATCCTACGCGGGGCGGGGGTGCGGTTATACCGAAAGCTGCATGATGTAGTCATCCATGACATAGCCGTTGCCGATGTCGGCGACCTGCGTGCGAACCGTCTCGAAGCCGGTCGCGTGATAGACCGCGATGGTGTGGTCGTTGTGGCGGTTGACGGTCAGGTACACGCCGGATTTGTCCAGCTGGCGCGCGAGCGCGGCGACATGGTCGATCATTTTGCGCCCGCAGCCGCGGCCGCGATACTGCTTTTTGAGGTACAGCTTGCTCAAAAACAGCAGATCCTCCTCCGGGTGCACGCCGATGTAGCCGATGGGCTCGCCGTCCGCGTATACGAGCTCATAGCGGTAGCCCTCCGCGAGCTGCCGCCGCAGGGCGGGTGCGGATTGGAATTGCTCCACCATGTAGTCCACCTGCTCGACCGAGATGATGCCGGGGAAAAATTCGTGCCAGATCTCGGTGGCCAGCACCGCGAGCGCCTCGATGTCCGCGTCGGTCACCGATTGATAGGTCAGTTGCATGCTGATACACATCCTTATTTCAGAGTAGTAGTGATTTGAGCCCCTCTCCAGGGGCTGCGCGGCGGAAAACGCCCCGCTGTCTATCAGTGTATCACAATTCCGCGCGCCCGACAATTCGGGAGGCTTTTTGTGTCTTTTCTTTCGGCGGCAAATGCGGTATACTGAAAACAGATAACAATCACAGGGCAGGGAGGAATGGACACATGCCACAGTGTCAGATGTCGAAGGAATATGTGCTCGATATCGGGCATATCGACAGCCGCGGCATCGCGCGGCCATCCGCCGTCATCGATTTTATGCAGGACATCGCCACGTGCCACGCGGGCGAGATGGGGCTTTCCGATGCAGTCGCCAGACAGAACGGATTTTGGGTGCTCTCGCGCCTGAAATACCGGCTGACGCGCCCGCTGCGCGCGTATGAGACGCTGCGGCTGATCACCTGGCCGCGCCAGCTCAAGGGCGCGACCTGGTACCGCGATTTTCTGTTTGAGGCGGAGGACGGGCAGATCGGCGGCGCGGTCACGATGTGGGCGATTGTGGACATGACGACCCACCGCCTGCTGCGCCCCAAGGCGCTGGGGCTGTCGTTCGCGGATCAGATCGTCGGACAGCCGGAAATGCTCGCGGCGATCCGCACGGAGCATTTGCAGCCGTGCTTTGACCGGGTCGTGCGCTACAGCGACATCGACGTCAACCACCATCTGAACAACGTCAAGGCGGTGGACATCCTGTCGGATGCGTTCGGGCTGGAGGACGACGAGACGCGCTGGGTCTCGCAGATGCAGGTCAACTATCTGTCGGAGACCACCTGCGGCACGACGCTGACGCTGGCGCGCGGCGCCGGTGCGGACGGACGGCTGTGTGTGGCGGCGTTCGACGGCGAGAGGGAAAAGGTACAGTCGGAGGTGGGGTTCTCCACGCTCTGAGCCAAGCTGAGGGAGGCAGGCATGAACTTCAATGAAATCCTGGACACGGTTGTCCGCTATTGCCATCCGATCCGCGTGATTCTGTACGGCGAAAAAATGACCGGCGAACACATGCGGTCGGCCAATCTGTGCATCATCGTCGATATGATGTGCGACAAAAATCGCCTGCTGCAACAGTTGTATCTGGAGATCAACGCGCCCTTCCCGGTACAGTTCCTGCTGTACAACGCGGAGGAATGGAACAAGCTGCGCAAGGACGCCGGAAGCTATGCGTCCGCGATCGAGAAAAAGGGGACGATTTTGTATGGCGAGACGACGCAAGGGGAGCACTGACAGCCGCTATTACTACAAATGGCTGGAAAAAGCGCTTAGCGACCTGCAAAGCGCGCGCATCCTGCTCACCTGGGGCGGCGACCCGATGGCGGTCGCCTTCCACTGCCAGCAGGCGATTGAAAAAGCGCTCAAGGGGTATCTGCTGTTTCGCGCCGGACGCCATTTCGACGGCCACAACCTGACCTTTCTGTGCAGGCAGGCGGCCATGTGCGACGACCGCTTTGTCCACTATCTGGACGAGAGCGCCGCGCTCAACAACTATTATATTGAAACGCGATATCCGACCGACCTTCCGTTCGAGATCACGGAGTCGCAGGTGTATTCCATTTTGACGATGGCGGAGGACATGTTCAGCATGATCCGGCAGGAGCTGTACCAGACGGACGAGGAGCCGAGCGAGGTCATTTCCTGACGCGCGCCCGCCCGCGGGCGGGGCGTCTGCCCATTTTCACAGAGGGAAGCAAAATTCTTTCACTTTTTTCATTTACATTGCAACAGAAATTATGTAAAATATAGAATAGGACAACACTGATAAACCATGCGTCCATTTTTATTGAAAGCAGGAGGGGTTTATCCATGATAATAACCATAACGCTGAACCCGGCGATCGACCGGACGCTGATTATCGACGAGCCGATTGAACTGGGAACGGTCAATATTGTCTCCCAGAGCTTTGTCGAGGTCGGCGGGCGCGGCATCAACGTCTCGCGGGCGATCCGGGCGCTCGGCGGCGAAAGTGTGGCCATGGGCTTCACCGGAGGCAACAACGGGCGCTCGCTGAAAAACGGCCTGACGGCGCTCGGCATCCATCACGACTTCACCGACGTCGCGGGCGAGACCCGCATCAATACGCAGCTGATCCATCCGGACGGGAGCCATACCGACCTCAACGAGCTGGGCACGGCCGTGACCGACGAGGATTATCTGCGCTTTATCGAGAAGCTCAAGCTGTATCTCGACCCGCACAACCTGTTTGTTCTGTGCGGACGCATTCCGCCCGGCATGAAGCTCAAGCAGTACCTCAAGATCATCAAGATCATCAAGAAGGCGGGCTGCCCGCTGCTGGTCGACTGCGATGGCCCGACGCTGGCGCACGTCCTGCCGTGCAAGCCGGACTTCATCAAGCCGAACACGACCGAGCTGGCCAAGCTGACCGGTATGCCGCGCACGCACGACCCGGAGGAGGCGCTTGAGCGCGTGCTTCCGCTGCGCGAGCAGGGCGCACAGACCATCTGCGCGTCGCTCGGCCCCAACGGCGCGATCTTCGTCTTCCCGGACGAGACGCCGCTGTACATGGTGGCGGACGCGGGTCCGGCGAACAAGAGCGCGGTCGGTTCCGGCGACGCGATGGTGGGCGCGATTGCGCACGCCTACAATCAGGGCATGTCCCACGAGGAGCTTGCCAAGTTCGCCGTCGCCATGGGCACGGCGTCCGCGAAGCTGCCCGGCACCCAGATGGCGACCATGAAGGAAGCCTACGAGGTATACGAGACCATCAAGGTGTATACCATGTAACGGCAAAATAAAGAATTCTCACAGCGAACCGGCTGCCCGTCAGCCGCGTTCGCTGTTCTTTTTTTGCCCGCGCAGCGCGCAGCAGGCGATGAGCAGGCCGCTGAGCAGGACGAACAGGTAAAAGCTCACGCCGCGGCTGAGCAGCATCGCGTCGGGCAGCGCCGCCGCCGGGAACACCGCGCCGAACAGCAGCAGAAACGTGCCTTCGCTGGCGCCGACCGCGCCGGGCAGCGGCAGCGAGGAGACCGAGACAAACAGGACGGCTTGCAGCGAAAACACCGTGAGGAACGGGCACGGCGGCAGCGCGAGCGACCGCGAGACCAGGTAGGGGATGCTGTAAAACGCCGCGATCTGCACGGTGGTCACCGCGAGCACGGCCAGCAGCGTGGCGGGATTTTTTTGCAGAAAGGCTGCGTTGCGCCGGTACAGCGCGAGCTGTCCGTTCAGCTGCTGCTCAAGGACGGCGGCTTTTTTGCTGCGCAGCGCGCGCAGCAGGCCGCAGAGCGCGCGGATCAGCGCGTGCGACAGCCGGCGGGAAAACATGGCGGTCAGCGTGAGCAGCAGCAGCGCGAGATTGAGGCCGCCGCCGAGGGCGAACAGCCAGCGAAACGGGCTTCGGATGAGCTGCGCGGACTGCGCCCAGAACCCCATGGCGGCAAAGGCGACGGTCACGGTCTGGAAGGAGGAGAACTGCGTGAGCAGCGCGAGCGTGCCGCAGGAGGCCGGGATGCGGTCGCGGTGCATGGCGTACAGCTGCATGGGCTGCCCGCCGCTGGCGGACGGCGTGACCGAGCTGAAAAAGAAGCCGGTCATGGCATAGCGCACCGCCTGCGGCACGGTGCAGCGGCAGCCGAACAGGCGCAGGCAGCGCCGCAGGTTGAGCGCCTCGCACAGCAGGAACACGCACATGCAGCCGGCGGCGAGCGCCAGCCAGCGCAGGCGGACGCCGCGCAGGGCGGCGAGCAGCTCGGGCAGGTTCTGCTCGCGCAGCAGCAGGAAAAAGGTCAGGGCGATCAGCCCCACGAACAGGGCGAGTTGCGCCAGCAGGCGCTTGAGCGAGAAGTTATGTTCCATAGTGATTCACCGTATCAAAGCGGAAGCCCGCGCGTTTCCAGTCGGGGAGGACGGCGCGCAGCGCCGCGATGGTGCGCGCAGGCGCACCGTTTGCGCCGCGCCCGTCATGCAGGCAGAGAATGTCGCCGCCGCGCGTGCGGCGGCGCAGCTTTTGCGCGATTTCGTCCGCCGTCGTGTCGCCGCGCCAGTCCTCTGCCATGACGTCCCACAGTACCGGCGTCAGGCTGCGGCGGCGCAGCGCGGCGAGGCAGGCGAGGTTCCAGTGTCCCCACGGCGCGCGGTAATAGCGCGCGGGCGCGCCCAGCTGCTGTAAGATGCAGGCGGCGCGGCGCAGGTCGCGGCAGGTCTCTGCCGGGGGCTGGAGCATGCCGCTCCGGTGGCGGAGCGCGTGCAGCCCGACCAGATGCCCGTCGCGCTGCATGCGGGCGATCAGCGCCGGATGCCGCTGCGCGGTCTGCGCGACGACGAAAAAGCTCGCGCGGACATTGTGCGCCGCGAGCAGGTCGAGCAGCTGCGGCGTGTACACCGGGTCGGGGCCGTCGTCGAAGGTCAGATACAGCGTGCGGTTTTCCTGTGGGCGGCGCAGGCGGTGCACCAGCTTGCTGCCGTAGGTCGGCACGACGCTGTAGCACAGCGCCGCCGCGCCCAGCGTGCCAAAAAACAGGGGATTCATGATAACATCCCTCCTTCTCCGTAATAGGCGGCGGGGCATGGCTCCTCCAGACTGCTCCGCAGCCGGGCCATGCTGCGCTTCATCGCGCGCAGGCGCTCCCCGTCGCGCAGCAGCGCGCAGATATCCTGCGCCAGGTCGTCCCGCTGTGACCAGCGCACGCAGCCGAGCTGTTCGCGCTCGATGTAGCGCGCGTTGCGCATCTCCTGCATCAGAAACGGCTGATAGATGTACAGCGGTGTGCCGGCATGGATGGCCTCAAACGTCGTGATGCCGCCGGGCTTGGTCAGCAGCAGGTCGGCGCGGCGCATGTAGTCCGCCACGCGGTCGGTGTAGCCGACGGCCGTGATGTTGGGGTAGCGGTCGCGCAGGCGCGCGTACAGCGCCCGGTTTTTGCCGGTGAGGACGGTCAGATGGACGTCCTCAGCCTCGTTGAAGGCGGACAGGACGGCGCCGGCGGACGGCAGAAGCCCCAGCCCGCCGCCCATCACCAGCAGTTCCGCCCGTTCGCCGGTGCGGGGCGCCTCCGGCGCGCGCAGAAAGTCGCGCCGGACGGGGATGCCGCAGACGTGGATGTGTGCGGCGGGCACGCCCTTTTCCATCAGCTCCTGCCGCGTCTCGGCCGCGCCGACGAAATAGGCGTCGGTGTGCGGCACAATCCACTCGTCCTGCGCGCCGATGTCGGTGATGTAGGTGTAGAGCGGCAGGTCCGCGCCGCGCAGCTGCTTGTAGGCGGAGACGCACTGCGAGCAGAGCGGGAGCGTGGACACGACGAGATGTGCGCGGTGCGCGCGCAGCAGCCGCTCGACCCGGCGGGCGACCATCGCCTGCACGGGCAAAAGGCCGCAATGGCTGGCGGTGCGGTTGAAAAAGTTGTAGAGGGCGGAGCAGTGCCGCACCATCTGGGCGAACGAGCGGTAAATCGCGCCGCTCAGGTGCGGGAACAGCTCGTCCACGAGATCGACGACCTGCACCTCGGCCTGCGGGTTGACCGCGCATAGCTGTTGGCGGATGGCTTCCGCCGCGCAGCAGTGCCCCATGCCGAAGCGGCCGGTTAAAATCAGAATGCGTTTCATATCGGTTACAGACAGCGGGGCTGTCTGACTGCCTCCTTTCGCGGTTTGGTACAGAATACCGCATAATTCTTGCGAATCTCGCGCGAAATTCTTACGAAATTCTGTCGAAATCGTTGCAAAACGGTTGCGGAATGGTTGCAAACCGCTGTTTCGGCCGGATTCCGGCGGCGCGCGCCTGCGGAACGGTACCATTGCATTATTGTATTAGTTGATTGATACAATAATACAACAGGCCGCGCGCAAATGCAAGAGGGGAGGCGGAAAATTTTTTTGGAAACAAAAAAAGGACACACCGCGCTGCGATGTGTCCTCCGGCACGCCTTATTCGAGGTTGACGATGTAGCTGACGATGACGCTGTCGCCGACGGCGTCGCGCACCGCCTGCGCGCCTTCTTTGCCAAAGGCGCCGCACAACTCGATCTTGCGGATCGCGCCCGCATCGGCGAGCTGCTTGGCCTGCGCGCAGGCGTCCTCGATGCTGTTGACGCCGATCATGATGCTCTTGCACATGGGCGATTCCATCTGCGTGCGGTGCACGGTGTGGTCATGGTCGGGACTCATGACCAGAAAGACAAACGAAAACTGCTTCATGGGGGACTCCTCCTTCCTGCCCTTAGTATAACACAACTGGGGGAGAGAAAAAAGTTCCCGGCGGCAATGCCGCCGGGAACCAGAATAAAACCAGTTGGGAACGATCGGATTATTCGCCGCCGTACATCTTCTGGAGAGCCAGCAGGTGCTGATAGCGCTCTGCGGCTTCCTTCTCGGACTGCGCGAACAGCTCCTTGGCACGATCCGGGAACGAGCGGGTCAGAGCGGAGTAGCGCGCCTCGCCCATCAGGAAGCTCTGATAGCCTTCCTTCGGCTCCTTGGAGTCGAGGATGAACGGGTTCTTGCCCTGCGCCTTGAGCTGCGGGTCGAAGCGGAACATGTTCCAGTAACCGCAGTCGACAGCCTTCTTCATCTCGGACTGGCAGTTGGTCATGCCGCCCTTGATGGAGTGCATTTCGCACGGAGCGTAGCCGATAACCAGAGACGGTCCCGGATATGCCTCAGCCTCGGCGATTGCCTTGAGGGTCTGCTGCATGTTTGCGCCCATCGCGACCTGAGCGACGTAAACGTAGCCGTAGGACATTGCGATTTCCGCGAGGGACTTCTTGGCGATGGCCTTACCGGACGCCGCGAACTGCGCGACAGCGCCGATGTTGGTCGCCTTGGAAGCCTGACCGCCGGTGTTGGAGTAAACTTCGGTGTCGAATACCATGACGTTGATGTCCTGACCGGAAGCGAGGACGTGATCCAGGCCGCCGAAGCCGATGTCGTAAGCCCAGCCGTCGCCGCCGAAGATCCAGATGGACTTCTTGGACAGGTATTCCTTGTTTTCCAGAACGTCAGCCATCAGCGGGCAGCCGCAGGAGGCAGCCTTCTCGATCTCAGCGATCAGCGCCTTTGCCGGAGCCTCGTTGTCCGCGCCGTTGTCCTTGGTCGCCAGGTACGCCTCGATGGCAGCCTTCAGCTCGGCGGAGCAGCGCTCGTCAGCGGCGATCTGCTCGACGTCGGAGATCAGGCGGTCACGGATGGCCTTCTGGCCGTAGTACATGCCGAGACCGTGCTGTGCGTTGTCCTCGAACAGGGAGTTCGCCCAAGCCGGGCCGCGGCCTTCCTTGTTGACCGTGTACGGGGAAGTAGCAGCCGGGCCGCCCCAGATGGAGGAACAACCGGTCGCGTTGGAGATGTACATTCTGTCGCCGCAGACCTGGGTGATCAGGCGGGCGTAGGAGGTCTCTGCACAGCCTGCGCAGGAACCGGAGAACTCAAGCAGCGGCTGCTTGAACTGGGAGCCCTTGACCGTCTTGGTGTCTTCCATGTCCGGCTTCGGAGCAACCTTGTTGACCATGTAGTCGAATACTTCCGCCTGCGCAGCTTCCTCGTGCTGCGGAACCATGGACAGCGCCTTGGTCGGGCAGACGCCGATGCAGACGGCACAGCCCATGCAGTCGAGCGGAGAAACCGCCATCGTGAAGGTGTAAACGTCCTTGCCCTTGCCGGCCTTGATCGGCGCGGTCTTGGTAGCGGCCGGAGCGGCGGCAGCCTCTTCGGCGGTCAGAGCGAACGGACGGATGGTAGCATGCGGGCAGACATATGCGCACTGGTTGCACTGTACGCACTTCTCTGCGTCCCAGGTCGGAACGGTGACCGCGACGCCGCGCTTCTCGTAAGCGGAAGCACCGTGCTGGTAGGTACCGTCGACGTATTCGCTGAACGCGGATACCGGCAGGGAGTCGCCGTCCATGCGGCCAATCGGATCGAGCAGGTTGGTGACCATCTTGACGGTTGCCGGGCGGCCTGCCGGAGCAGCGGCCGGAGCGGCGTCCGGAGCGTCGGCCCAGTCAGCCGGTACGTCGATCTTGACGTAAGCGGTGGCGCCCAGCTCGATGGCCTTGTGGTTCATGTCTACGATATCCTGGCCCTTCTTCAGGTAGGAATGGGTCGCAGCGTCCTTCATCAGCTGGATCGCGGTCTCTTCCGGCATAACCTTTGCCAGGGAGAAGAACGCGGACTGCAGGATGGTGTTGGTGCGCTTGCCCATGCCGATCTGGATGGCGAGGTCGATCGCGTTGATGGTGTACAGCTGGATGTTGTTCTTGGCGATGTAGCGCTTCGCCTCAGCCGGCATGTACTCGTTCAGCTCTTCCGGCGTCCACTGGCAGTTGATGAGGAATACGCCGCCCGGCTTGACGTCGTTGACCATCTTGTAGCCCTTGACGACGTAGGACGGGTTGTGGCAGGCGACGAAGTCGGCCTTGTTGATGTAGTAGGGCGACTTGATCGGCTTGGCGCCAAAGCGCAGGTGCGATACGGTTACGCCGCCGGTCTTCTTGGAGTCGTACTGGAAGTACGCCTGTACGTAGTTGTCGGTGTTGTCGCCGATGATCTTGATGGAGTTCTTGTTCGCGCCAACGGTGCCGTCGCCGCCGAGACCCCAGAACTTGCACTCGATGGTGCCTTCCGCCGCGGTGTTCGGGGACGGCTTCTCGTCGAGGGACAGGTAGGTGACGTCGTCGGAGATACCGATGGTGAACTGCTTCTTCGGCTCATCCTTCGCCAGGTCTTCGTATACGGCGAATACGCTGGACGGAGGCGTGTCCTTGGAGCCGAGGCCGTAGCGGCCGCCGGTGATGGTCGCGGAGATGCCCGCGTTGGCCAGAGCGGTGACAACGTCCTGATAGAGCGGCTCGCCCAGGGAGCCCGGCTCCTTGGTGCGGTCGAGCACCGCGATCTTCTTGGCGGTTGCCGGGATCGCTTCGATCAGCTTGTCCGCGCGGAACGGACGGAACAGGCGAACCTTGACCAGGCCGACCTTCTCGCCCTGTGCGGTGAGGTAATCGATGACTTCCTCTGCGACGTCGCAGATGGAGCCCATGGCGACGATGATGCGCTCAGCATCCGGCGCGCCGTAGTAGTTGAACAGCTTGTAATCGGTGCCCAGCTTCTCGTTGACCTTGTCCATGTACTTCTCGACGATGGCCGGAACGGCTTCGTAGTACTGGTTGCAGGCCTCGCGGTGCTGGAAGAAGACGTCGCCGTTTTCGTGCGAGCCGCGCATAACCGGGCGCTCCGGGTTGAGGGCGCGCTTGCGGAACGCGGTGACAGCGTCCATATCGACCATATCGGCCAGGTCGTCGTAATCCCATACGGCGATCTTCTGGATTTCATGAGAGGTGCGGAAGCCGTCGAAGAAGTTGATGAACGGAACGCGGCTCTCGATGGTTGCGCAGTGCGCGACGGCGGAGAGGTCCATAACTTCCTGCGGGTTGGTCTCGCACAGCATGGCGAAGCCGGTCTGGCGACATGCCATGACGTCGGAGTGGTCGCCGAAGATGTTCAGCGCGTGCGTCGCGACGGTACGCGCGGAGACATGGAAAACGCAGGGCAGCAGCTCGCCGGCGATCTTGTACATGTTCGGGATCATCAGCAGCAGGCCCTGAGATGCGGTATAGGTGGTGGTCAGTGCACCGGCTGCCAGAGAGCCGTGTACGGTGCCGGAAGCGCCAGCCTCAGACTCCATCTCGACGACCTTGACGGTGGTGCCGAAAATGTTCTTTCTGCCGGCAGCTGCCCACTGGTCAACGTTGTCGGCCATCGGGCTGGACGGCGTGATCGGGTAAATACCAGCGACTTCCGTAAACGCATAGGATACATGCGCCGCGGCGGTATTGCCGTCCATGGATTTCATTTTTCTTGCCATGATTGAATCATTCCTCCTATTGATTTATTTTCTCTGCGAAACCGAGATGCGCTCGTTGCCAAAACCGCAGACGGTTGCGTTCGCTTCGGGACAATCAGGCACAAACTGATTGCGTCGAAACAGAAGGGGTCAGGGAGAAGTTGATTGGTCGTACCCTTTAACCTTGTTTATTCTAACAAAAATTTTTTCGGCTGTAAACAGAAAACCGAAAGAATTTACGCAAATGACACAAAAAAACTCGGAAAAATTCGGAAAAAATCATTCATAGTGCCGTGTTGGTGATATTGTGATAAATTTTTCACCTGTTCTGTAACTTTGGCGCAGACAGCGATTGCCAATGCGGGTGGAATGCGGTAAAATGGGAATAAAATATGGCACAAAATCGGGAAAGGGAGGAAGAACGCGCGATGATTGCGACGGTGTTTTCCGCGGGGATTTATGGCATAGAAGGATATCTGGTGACGGTGGAGTGCGGCGTTTCCAACGGGCTGCCGGCGTTTGACATCGTCGGCCTGCCGGGCGCGGCCGTGCGCGAGGCGAAGGAGCGCGTGACGACGGCGGCGCGCAGCATGGGGCTCGCCGTGCCGCCCTGCCGCAAGACGGTCAATCTGGCGCCCGCCGACCGCAAAAAGGAGGGCGCGGTCTACGATCTGCCGGTGTTTCTCGGCCTGATGGCGGCGCTGGGGCAGATCGACCCGCTGCCGGACGACTGCGTGTTCATCGGCGAGATGAGCCTGAGCGGTGCGCTGCGCCCGGTGCGCGGCGCGCTCTCCATGGCGATGGCGGTGCGCGCGGCGGGCAAGCGCTGCCTGTTCGTCCCGGCGGAAAACGCGGAGGAGGCGTCGCTGGCAAATGGTCCTACCATTTATGCGCCGCGCCACACGCAGGAAATTCTGGATCACCTGTCGGGCAAAGCGCCGATGTCCCCGTATGTCAGGCAGCCGGAGACGTGCGGCGCGCCCGCAGACGTGCTGGATTACTGCGACGTCATGGGGCAGGAGAACGTCAAGCGCGCGATGGAGATCGCGGCGGCAGGCGGGCATAATATGCTGCTGTGCGGCACGCCCGGCTCGGGCAAGAGCATGATGGCCAAGCGCATCGGCACGATCCTGCCGCCGATGACGCCGGAGGAAAAGCTGGACGTCGTGCGCATCTATTCGGTCATCGGCGAGGGCGCGCAGGCGGCGCGCAGCGACGTGCGCCCGATCCGCGCGCCGCACCACACGACGAGCGCCGCGGGCATCGCGGGCGGCGGCGCGGGCATCCCCGTGCCGGGCGAGCTGAGCCTGGCGCACAACGGCGTGCTGTTTCTCGACGAGCTGCCCGAGTTCCGCAAGGACGCGCTGGAGGTGCTGCGCCAGCCGATGGAGGACGGGACGGTGTCCATTGTCCGCACGGCGGGGCGCGTGACCTATCCGGCGAAATTCATGCTGATCTGCGCGATGAACCCGTGTAAGTGCGGCTGGTACGGGCACCCCTCCGGGCGCTGCCGCTGCACGCCGCAGGAGGTGCGCGCGTACCGCCGGAAGCTGTCCGGCCCGCTGCTCGACCGCATCGACATCCAGATGGACGTCCGGCCGGTTCCGCTCAAGGATCTGGCCGAGCGCAGGCCGGCGGAGCGCTCGGCGGAGATCCGCGCGCGCGTGCTCGCGGCGCGGGCGCGCCAGCAGGCGCGCTATGACGGCACCGATGTGCGCTGCAACGCGGACATGCGCCCGTCGCAGATGGCGGAATTTTGCCGCCCGGACGCGGCGGGGCAGGCGCTGCTCGACGCGGCGTTTGAGCGGCTCGGCATGACGGCGCGCAGCTACGACCGCGTGCTGCGGCTCGCCCGCACCATCGCCGACCTCGCCGGGGAGGCGCGCATCTCCGCGCCGCACATCGCGGAGGCCATCCAGTACCGCTTCCGGCAGGGCGACGAGCTGGAGTAATACGGATTGTATTACATGCCGCCCTTTTAACGCTGTGCAAAACTCTGTGGAAGCTGTGGACAGACAAAAAGCGCCGCACCTCCCGGCCGGGGGTGCGGCGCTGCCACGACATGACGTGGGTTTCTCACAATCTATCGTATAAAAACGGCGGAATTTTGTGGTGCCGCTGTTTTGGGTAGAAAAAAACCACGCCTCTCCGCGTGGAAATCTCAGATGTTCTTACAAGTTTGGGTTACTTTTCGGAAACATGATGATCGTCACCGTAGATGAGGTCGTCGATATCGGGCTTTTCGGGCTGCGGCTGATAGTCGCGGATCTTCAAAATACCATCCATGGTACAGCACTCCTTTCTGTAGTATTTGCACATTATACACCGGGTCGGCGCAAATGTAAAGAGAAATTTCGTTAAAATTATATAGGAAAGAATGGAAAAATCGGGCGAAAATTGTGGAAGTTTTGGGTATTTGTTCAACTGCGCCGGGGCAGAAAGAAACCCCACACGGCCGATGTCGCCAGATTAGTAACCTGCACGATCTGGCAGGTGGGTCCCCTATCCCGAATCGCTGCGCTTCCAACTTCCGCAGGGCGGGAGGCCTGCGCTTGAAGCGGGAACAATACTTCGGGGTCCCGTAAACTAACTGTGGGTTAAAAAAAGGCGACTGTCGAACCGCGCAGGGCGCGTGGACTGAAAATCAGAGAGACCGGTCAATCATCGTCGAATTCCGGCGCATCGTACATCTCTTCCAGCCGGGCCATGAACAGCTCGTAGATGCGCTGGCTTTCCGCGTCGTCGTCGACGGTGGCGAGAAGCTCTTCTCCGTCCTCCTCGACGATTTTCAGAATGACCACCTCGGCTTCTTCCTCCAGGCTGAGTTCTGCGGGGATGAAGGCCAGATAGATTGTGCCGCCGTCCTCCAAGGTGTCAATGTGCTCAAATTCCTTTTCGTTGCCCTCCTCGTCGGTGAGGATGACAAAATTGCTTCCGTATTCTTCGCTCATAAGGGAAACCTCCGTGGATGAACCGGCGCTTTTGGTTATCTTGTACTATAATCATAGCGTATTCCGCCGCATTTTTCAACAGGTCTGCGCAAAAAAATCGCGGGAATTCTCCGGGCGCCGGTTTGGGATAGACAAGAGTCTTCCTGGCAGGATAGCACAGCGCGCGGCGGTTTGTCAAGAAAAACTGTGCGAAAAACGAGAAAATCTGAAAAAACGGCGAAAGAGAAAAATTTCAGTTGACAGAGCGGGCGGCGTCTGGTATACTGTATGGGCAAAAGAAAGAAGGGCCTCGCCGTCCTCACCTCGCGCTCCGGCTGAGAGGTTCAGATGCTTCTGCTTTTCTGCCTGCGCGGGGAGCAGCGTCGGACGGTGCCTTTCCGTCCGTTTTTTATTGTTTTTACCGTTTGGAGGTGCTAACGATTAGCAGTATGGAACACCAGATCAACGAGGAGATCCGCGACAGAGAAGTCAGATTGATCGACGCAGACGGCAACCAGGTTGGCATTGTGCCGATCGCCAAGGCGCAGGAAGCTGCGGCGTCCAAAAATCTCGACCTCGTGAAGATCGCGCCGAAGGCCGTTCCGCCGGTTTGCCGCGTCATGGACTACGGCAAGTTCCGCTTTGAACAGGCCAAGCGCGAAAAGGAAGCGAAGAAAAACCAGCATGTCGTGGAGATCAAGGAAATCCGCCTGAGCCCCGGCATTGACGTAAACGACTTCAACGTAAAGGCCAACCACGCCAAGCGTTTCCTCAAGGATGGCAACAAGGTCAAGGTTTCCGTCCGTTTCCGCGGCCGCGAAGTGACACATTCTTCTATCGGTCTGGATCTGCTGCATCGCTTTGCCGAAACCTGCTCGGAGATCGGCAGTGTGGAAAAAGCCCCCAAGCTGGAGGGCCGCCAGATGATTATGTTCCTGGCGCCTCAGAAGGACAATCTGAAAAAGGACGCCAAAAAGGGCGGCCGAAAGGGAAAATCCGCGAAGCCGCAGCAGGCGCCCAAAACGGAACAGTCCGATTCATAAATCACAGTCCCGTGCCCGCATCGGGCACAGCAACACCAGAGAGGAGAAACTACCATGCCTAAGCTCAAGACTCACAGCGGCGCATCCAAGCGCTTTAAGATGACGAAAACCGGCAAGATCAAGCGCGCGCACGTTGGCCGCCGCCATATCCTGAACAAGAAGTCCACCAAGCGTCTGAGACATCTCAGAAAGGAAGGCTTCGCCGATACCACCAACGTAGCACAGGTCAAGCGCCTGCTGCCGTACAGCTGATTTCAGGACAACAACCACATCTGATTTGAATTTGGAGGCATTGTTTTAACATGGCAAGAGTTAAGGGCGCAATGATGACGCGCAAGAGAAGAAAGAAGATTCTGAAACTTTCCAAGGGCTACTTCGGTGCGAAGTCCAAGCTGTTCCGCACGGCAAACGAGGCCGTTATGAAGTCCCTGCGTTACGCATACATCGGCCGCAAGCAGAAGAAGCGCGATTTCCGCAGACTGTGGATCACCCGCATCTCCGCCGCTGCGCAGGCAAACGGCATCAACTACAGCCGCTTCATGAACGGCCTGAAGAAGGCCGGCATCGACATCAACCGCAAGATGCTCGCCGACCTGGCTGTCAACGACCAGGCCGCGTTCGCGGGTCTCGTCGAGAAGGCAAAGGCTGCGCTGTAAGCGCTTGAACGCAAGCAACGCCCCGTTCCGTTTGGAATGGGGCGTTTAAGATTTGTCGAAAAAGCACGTTGCAGCAGCTCCCGCAGAGCTTTGCCGCCTGCAGGCGGCGATGAAATTTCGTTTTTTCCGGCGACACGTGCGTCGGAAAAAACACCGCTCAGCCCGCAAACGTGCGCGCCGTGCGCGTGCGCTGCCGCGGACTGCATCTTTTCAAAAAAACGCCTGCGTTTTTTTGAAGCGTGTCGAGGGCTCTCGACACGCAGAGCGCCCCGTTCCGTTTGGAATGGGGCGCTTTTTTATGCCGTTTTTATGCTGTTTTCATGCCGTCAGGCGTGCCGCCTGCTGCGGACGAGCAGCACAACCGCCAGCGCGGCGGCGCAGGCCAGGGCGATGCCGAGCGGCGCGGCGGCGGACGCTTCGTCCTCGGCGGGGATCACCAGCTGCAAGCCGCCGTCCGTGCCGGCCTGTACGACCGGTTCGGCCAGCGCGAGCACTTGCCGCACGCCGTCATACGGGTAGAGGGTCTCCGGCTCGAAGACGATCTGCTCCGACGTGCGCTGGTCGGTGACCGACAGGCTGCCGCGCAGGACGACGGCCGACGTCAGCGCGTCCGCTTCGGACAGGATGGCAAAGGTGCAGTGCGAATCCGCGTCCATGACATAACAGACTGCGCCGTCCCGCGCGGCGGCGAGCGCTTGCAGCCGTTCGCCGATATACGGCTGGTCGCCGTCGGCGGTGATGCCGCTGATGTGCCACTTTCCCTCGTGTTCCAGCAGGTATTGCCGGTCCTGCTCCGTCAGATCGGCGTCGGGGTTGACCGGCGCGCCGACCGTCAGCGTGAGGACGTAGGTCTGATCGCCGGAGGAGACGGGCAGTTCCCAGAGGTAGGAGTCCGCCTGTTCGAGCGCGGCGGTGAGCGCCTGCGCCGAGGTGAGGTTCTGCTTGAACACGGTGCTCTCGGTGTCGATGCGGCAGGCGGCGGAAAAGTCCAGCTGCTCCGGCGTCACCGGCGGCACGTTGTCGCCGTTTTCCTCGATGAGCGAATTGACCCAGCCGCAGATCTCGCCGGAGAGCTGGGAGATCTCAGAAAACTCCTCCGCCTCGGGTAGCGAAAACGCGGGGGCGGGCGCCGCCAGCGCGGGCGCGGACAGCGCGGCGGCAAGGAAGGTCAGCGCGAGCGCGCGCAGAAAGATTCTCTTTTTCATGAAAACGCACCTCCGTATGTCGTCCGGGATGTATCGCAATTCGTGTTCTTTTGGGGAATATCTGATTTTAGTATACCAGAAAATGAAAAAAAGAAAAGAGAAATATTTGGTGCGGTTTTGACCTCTTTGTGATATATTTTGGGCAAAAGATGGGGTTGTCTGCGCGCGCAAAAAAAACGTCCCGTTTCGGCGGAAACGGGACGTGCTCACTG
>DXIG01000008.1 GCA_019112985.1 Candidatus Butyricicoccus stercorigallinarum
TCCATCGAATTGAAGCAGACCACCATAGAAGGATACAAAAAGCGGATCAGGAACTATATCCTGCCCGTGATCGGGAAATACAAACTGAAAGCAGTCACGGCATCCAATCTGCAAAAACTGCTGAATGATATGTTTAGGCAGGGATTCAGCCGGAATACGCTGTCCAACATAAAAGGATTGCTGACAAGCGCGTTTGGATATGCCGTGGAGCCCATGCACTATATACAGACATCCCCTATGTCTGGTGTCAGATTACCGTCCACCCGCGCAACCCCGCCGGTTCCGCAGCGCAAGAAAGTCCGGCGTGCGATTACTGCGGCGGAATGGGACAGGCTGATCGGTCGCTTCCCCGCCGGATCATCATGCTATCTGCCGCTGATGTTGGGATATCATTGCGGGTTGCGGCTGGGGGAAGTGTTTGGGCTGACATGGGATGATATTGATTTTGACGCCCGCACGCTGGCCGTGCACAGACAAGTGCAGGAGATCAACGGACACTGGACGCTGGTACTGCCGAAATACGAATCTGTCCGCACGATTACACTGGATAGTCAGATGCTGGATGCCCTGCGGGACGCACAGAATCGTCAGCATCAGGCGCAATTAGACTATGACGATTATTATACCTACCTGTATTTAGGCTCGTCAGGTGCGATCTCCGGGGCGCAGGACGGCACGCCCGTATATCTGGTAAATGTGCGCGAAAACGGCGAATACATCCAGCCACGCGTGACGCAGCACCTGTGCAAGGTGGCGCACAATGAATTGGGTATGCCGGAGTTTGATTTTCACACGCTGCGGCACACGCACACGACGATGTTGATTGAAGCCGGCGTCTCGCCGCTGGTAGTGCAGGAACGGCTGGGACACAAAAATATACAAACCACGCTGGGAATTTATGCCGATGTAACTGAAACCATGCGAGATATTGCTGAAAGCGTGATAGATCAAATTTACAACAAATAAAAAGACCGCACCCGTTGACCGCAGATAAAAATTTTGCGGTCACGGTGCGGTCAATTTGTTTTCAATGTGAATTAAACCACTTGAAAAGTTTTAAAAACTGATTAATCAACCATTCAGAGCAGCGTTTACGTCAACTGCAACCGCAACGGAAGCGCCAACCATCGGGTTGTTGCCCATGCCCAGGAAGCCCATCATTTCGACGTGCGCCGGAACGGAGGAAGAACCTGCGAACTGCGCGTCGGAGTGCATACGGCCCATGGTGTCGGTCATGCCGTAAGAAGCCGGGCCTGCCGCCATGTTGTCCGGGTGCAGGGTACGGCCCGTGCCGCCGCCGGAAGCAACGGAGAAGTACTTCTTGCCCAGCTCGATGCATTCCTTCTTGTAGGTGCCAGCGACCGGATGCTGGAAGCGGGTCGGGTTGGTGGAGTTGCCGGTGATGGAAACGTCAACGCCCTCGTGGTGCATGATCGCAACGCCCTCGCGGACATCGTCTGCGCCGAAGCAGCGAACCTTGGAGCGCTCGCCGTCGGAGTACGCGATCTCGTTGACAACTTCCAGACCGCCGGTGTAGTAGTCAAACTTGGTCTGTACGTAAGTAAAGCCGTTGATGCGGGAGATGATCTGCGCCGCATCCTTGCCCAGGCCGTTCAGGATAACGCGCAGCGGCTCCTTGCGCGCCTTGTTGGCGGAGCGAGCCAGACCGATTGCGCCTTCCGCAGCGGCGAAGGACTCGTGACCCGCGAGGAACGCGAAGCACTTGGTCTCCTCACGCAGCAGCATGGCAGCCAGATTGCCGTGGCCGATGCCGACCTTGCGGTCGTCCGCAACGGAGCCCGGAATGCAGAACGCCTGCAGGCCGATGCCCAGCGCTTCTGCCGCTTCCGCCGCGCTCTTAACTTCCTTCTTGATGGCGATTGCCGCGCCTACGGTGTAAGCCCAGCAGGCGTTCTCGAACGCGATCGGCTGTACGGAACGAACGGTAGCCGCCGGATCGATGCCCTTTGCCTTGCAGATCTCAGCGCACTCTTCTACGCTGGAAATGCCGTACTCAGCGAGGACGCCATTGATTTTATCAATTCTTCTTTCGTAACTTTCAAACAAAGCCATGATCTACTGTCCTCCCTTACTCTGCACGCGGGTCAATGAACTTGACGCCTTCGGCAAAACGGCCATAGGTGCTGGTGTTCTTCTTCATTGCTTCTGCCGGCTCGGTGCCCTTGCGGATTGCTTCCATCATCTTGCCCAGATGGACAAACTCGTAACCGATGACCAGGTTGTCCTTGTCCAGCGCGAGGCGGGTGACATAGCCCTCTGCCATTTCCAGGTAGCGGGTGCCCTTCGCCTTGGTACCGTACATCGTACCAACCTGGCTTCTCAGACCCTTGCCGAGGTCTTCCAGGCCAGCGCCGATCGGCAGGCCGTTCTCGGAGAACGCGGTCTGGGTGCGGCCATAGACGATCTGGAGGAACAGCTCGCGCATGGCGACGTTGATGGCGTCACATACGAGGTCGGTGTTCAGCGCTTCCAGCAGCGTCTTGCCCGGCAGAATTTCCGAAGCCATCGCCGCGGAATGCGTCATGCCGGAGCAACCGATGGTCTCAACGAGCGCTTCCTCGATGATGCCATCCTTGACGTTCAGGGTCAGCTTACATGCGCCCTGCTCCGGTGCGCACCAGCCGATGCCGTGGGTCAGACCGCTGATGTCCTTGATTTCCATCGCCTGCGTCCATTTTCCCTCCTGCGGGATCGGAGCCGGACCATGGTATGCGCCCTTCGCTACCGGACACATGTTTTCCACTTCTACGGAATAAAGCATAGTTTTTTTCCTTTCCTGAAACAGATTCTCCCCTTCCGCACACCGGAAGGAAAGGCTTCATGCTGAAATGGGGGCTTTGGTCGTGAAAAACTGACAACCCGCATACGCCGGAGCCGTCAGCACAAAACGGAAAGCCGGTTTGGCGGATGCAACCAAAAAATTGCGGTCCGCTTTGGCAATATTTTATCATGCCGCACTCGTCTTGTCAACCGGTACGCGCCCGCACCTCTGCACTTTCCGTCCGGGTTTGTGTGTATTTTTGCGAATTTTAACATGTTTTCATCACTAATTTAACCAAAACAAAACGGATTCAAACCACAATATCACCATTCTCCTCCGCCGCGCAAAAAAAGAAACGGGAGACCCGTTTCTTCAGATTGCCGAAAGGCAATTCGTCGTGCAGGGAACAAACCGTTTCTTGTGTGCGCGAACCATTCCCGGCAGAATTTTGCCGCCCGCAGGCGGCAAAAGAAATCAAAACTCTTCCGGCGATATGCGCGCCGCTCATGCATAATTCCAGTTGTCCGTCATCACGGCGTCGACCAGCGTCTCGCGCGCGAAGATGTGCGTCAGCAGGCCGGTGCGCAGCGCGCCCGCGAGCGTGTGCGGGCTGACGTCGGCGGCGCAGAGGCCGACGACCTGACGGCACTGCGCCAGGTTTTCCAGCGGGATATGTACCAAAAAATCCGGCTCGGGGTGGAGCACCCGACCGTCGATGTCGAAGGAGTAGGCCACCATGTGTCCGACCGTGCGGCTGTCCTGTATCAGCGGATAGTCCACATCCACCGCCGTCGTCGTCTCGTGGATGCCGATGATCGCCATGTCCAGCTGTCCCCACTGTTCGGCGATGGTGCGGTAATGGCTGGTCTCCGCCAGCATGCTGCACTCGTCCATGTTGGCCGGAAACGCCGGCGTATACAGAAACTTCGGCTGCGCGCCCAGACCCTCCGCGATGATGCGGACATTTTCGTCCGTATGGAACCGGCGCGAGGAGACGCTGCTGTTGCCGACCAGCGGACAGACGGTCTGCACCGCGGTCTGCCGCGGCGGGATGCGCTCGAGCAGCGCCGTCAGCGCGCCGATGATGGTGCCCCAGCCGATGCCGAGCGATTTGGGCTGCTCCGATTCGATGTGCTCCAGCAGCTTCTGCGCCAGATTGTGGTCGCTCATGCTGTTGTTCTCCGCTTCCGGAATGAGCACGCCGCCCTGAAGATGATAGCGTTGGCACAGCCGCTTGAGCAGCGCGTCCGCATCGCACGCGGGCGGATGCACGCGGATCTCCACAATGCCCAGATCTCTGGCCTCCCGCAGCATGCGGCTGACCAGCGGGCGGGAGACGTGCAGCAGATCCGCAATCTCTCCCTGCGTCCGATCTTCTTCATAATACATGTGCGCGACTCTGGACAGCCGTTCCATTTTATTTTTTCTGTAGTTCATATTGTATCTCCACCATTCAAGAGGATTGCAACCGGCAGACGACACATCACGGACAGAGCTACATCCCGTGAATCGATTCTTTTCTCTCGGTATACCGACGGCTGTGTAAATACTGTCGTAAGTATACCATTCTTCCCATAAAAGATCAAGAAACCTGCCCTCAATTTTGCAAAAAAACTGTGCGGTCTCTCCCGTTATTTTATGTAAAAAAATGGTTCTCTTTGTCCGGACAGGCGCGCGCGTCTGTCCGGACGCCGCACGTCCTCCCCTGCCTCCGTTTCGCCCCGCCGCCCGCCTGTCCTCCCGTTCCCGGCAAAATTGCGGACAATCGCCCGTTTCCACTTGACAGGCACGCCGCTTCATGCTATTGTAGACAGAAATAAGGGAGTAGTCGGCGCGCGGCGCAACCTGGCCAACATACTGGAACGCGGTTCCTGGCTTTGTTTGAAATGACGAGACTTATCTGTGGTATTTTTCTGCGGATAGGGTTCGTCTTTTTGTATGCCCAAATCTCCGGCAAACTTCCCAAAGTCCAATCGGACAACAAGGAGCAATCGCTATGCATTTTCTCGAACTGTTTCTTCTGGCGGTCGGTCTTTCGATGGACGCGTTCGCCGTCTCCGTCTGCAAGGGGCTGTCCGTCCAGCGCGCCACGCCCCGGCACGCCTGCATTGTCGGCGCCTATTTCGGCGGCTTTCAGGCGCTGATGCCGCTCATCGGCTTTCTGCTCGGCGTGCAGTTCCAGCGCTACATCGTCAGCATTGACCACTGGATCGCGTTTGTCCTGCTGGCGCTGATCGGCGGCAACATGATCCGCGAATCGCGCAGCGACGCGGAGCAGCTGAACGACTCCTTCTCGTTTTCCACCATGCTGCCGCTTGCGATTGCCACCAGCATCGACGCGCTCGCCGTCGGCGTCACCTTCGCGTTCCTTCAGGCGAACATCCTGTTTGCCGTGCTGTGCATCGGCTGCATCACGTTCGTCCTGTCCGCCGTCGGCCTGAAAATCGGCAACACCTTCGGCGCGCGCTACAAATCGCGCGCGGAGCTGTGCGGCGGCATCGTGCTCGTGCTGATGGGCTGCAAAATTCTGCTCGAGCACCTCGGGTTTCTGGGCTGAGCGCGCGGTTTCTTTTACATCTTCGTTACAGCTTCGTCACAGGCGGTTTGTTGACAGCCCGCCCCGCCGCACGGTATAATGAAGCCAGTCAGCCGCCGCGCAGGCGTTGCGCGCGGCATTCCGCTTTTTACGCCACAGAAAGACTGAGACACATGATAGAACACAACGTAGAGCAGTTCATGAAGCTGATCCCCCAGCACACCGACCTCAAGGATTTTGCCTCCATGGCGGAATCCTTCCGGACGCTGATGACCTATTATCGCTGCGCGATCATGGAGGTGGAGACCAAGTTTCGCGTGCTCGACGTCCAGCTCTCGCTGGACGGGGAAAACAACCCCATTGAGACCATCAAAACCCGCCTCAAGCGCCCGGAAAGCATCGCCGCCAAGGTGCGCCGGCGCGGCATCCCGTTCACGCTGGAGGCCATTGAGCAGAACCTGTTCGACATCGCGGGCGTCCGCGTGATCTGCTCGTTCCCGGAGGACATCTACCGCCTGGCCGACTGCCTGCTGCGGCAGGATGACGTCACGCTCATCGAGCGCAAGGACTATATCCAGAACCCCAAGCCCAACGGATACCGCAGCCTGCACCTCATCATTGAAATCCCGATCTATCTGCAAAACACCAAGCGCATGATGAAGGTCGAGGTGCAGCTGCGCACCATCGCCATGGATTTCTGGGCGAGCCTGGAGCACAAACTGCGGTACAAAAAGGATCTCCGCGACACAGAGCACTACGACCAGATCTCCCAAAAGCTCAAGGCGTGCGCCGACATGAGCGCCGCGCTGGACAGCCAGATGGAGGCCATCCGCAACCAGATCGAAGGCATTTAAGACAGGACAAGACCCGCCAGTGGAGAGCTGACGGGTCTTGCTTTTGTATGGAGATGGATCAGAGCACTGATGCAAACGGCATTCCGTTTCCGGCGCGCCGGGATGCCCGGGGTTCGGGAAAAATCACTCGTAATCGACCCAGCACGCGCCGTTGTTCGCGGATTCCACGCACTTTTCGATCCACTTGACGCCCTGCGCGCCCGACTCGACGTTCGGATACCAGAAGTCGCCGTATTCCTCGCCGTTGTTGGCTGCGTCCATGGCCACGGCAAATCTGCGGTACAGGTTTGCCCACGCCTCGAACAGGCCTTCCGCATGACCGCCGCCGATGCGGTCCTCGACGCGCGCCTCCGGATACAGGTAGCCCGCGCCGCGCTCCAGCGTGCGCACCGGCTCGCCCTCGATCTCGTAGGTCATCTGGTTCGGGCGCTCGTCGTCCCACTCGATGGACGCCTTGGAGCCGACGACGCGGATCTTGTGGTCATGGCGCGCGCCGCAGTTGATGGAGCTCGCCCAGCAGTATACCTTGGCGCCCTCCTGCACCGATTCGCTGCCCTTGAGCCGCATGATGACAAACGCATTGTCCTCCAGCTCGCGTCCCTCGACGAACGAATCCTTGGTGCACATCAGCGTGTCGATCTTCATGTCCGGGATCATCGCCTCGATGATGTACAGCGGATGGGTGCCGACATCGCCCAGCGCGAAGGACGGGCCCGCCTTGGTCGGGTCAAAGCGCCACTTGGCCGCCGGATTGGTCTCCTCGATCTTGTAGTTGTAGCCGCCGAACGCGAAGCTCATGTTGATGACGCGGATGTCGCCGAGGTCGCCGTGCTTGATCATCTGGCGCGCCTGCTGAATCAGCTGATGGCCGGAATAGCCGTACGTGACACCGACGACGCGGTTCTTCTCCTTGGCGAGCGCCACCAGCTCCTCTGCCTCCGCCGAGGTGAAGCACAGCGGCTTTTCGCAGACGACGTGCAGGCCGGCCTCCAGCGCCGCCTTGCAGACGGTGTAGTGCATGCCGTTCGGCGTGGCGATGGAAACCGCCTCAATGCCGTCCTCGCGCTTGGCCTCCTGCTCGAACATGGTCTTGTAGTCCGGATAGCAGCGGTCCGGCGCGACGCCCAGCTCGGCGGCAAACGCCATGCCGCGCTCCGGGTTGATGTCGAACGCGCCCGCTACCAGCTGGAAGTTGTTGTCGCGCAGCGCGGCAGAGCGATGGATGTAGCCGATCTGGCTGCCCTTGCCGCCGCCGACCATTGCCCAGCGAATCGGATGATCGAGTACCTTGGAACCGTTAATCATTGTCGTGTCCTCCTTAAAAGAAACCGTTTTGTCTCGTTTTGTCTTCAGATTGCGTAGCCGACCGACTTGAGGTAATCCACGCTGCGCTTGACGTCGCGCAGAGAGGTGTCGGAATTGCGCGGGTCGCGCTCCTGCTCGATGGTGATGTAGCCGCTGTAGCCGATGTCCTCCAGCGCCTGCTTGATCGCCGGATAATCCAGCGCGCCGGTGCCGATCGGGCACATGGCGCCCTTGCCGCAGCCGTCGAAGAAGCGGATGTGCTCGCCGAGCACGGCGCGGTAAACCTGCTCGTCGACGTCCTTGAAGTGGACGTAATCCAGCTTGTCCTGATATTTCTTGAGGTAGGTCACCGGATCCATGCCGGAATAGTACAGATGGCCGGTGTCGAGGCAGAGGCCGGCGACCTCATACGGGATGTCGCGGGTGATCGCTTCGATCTCGTCCGCAAACTCGATGTACGTGCCGGCGTGCGGGTGGATGACCGGACGGACGCCCCACTGGTTGGCGCGGTCGCAGACGGCGCGGACATGCTGGACAAAGGCTGCCCATGCCTCCTTGTCCATGCGCGGCGCGCGGTCGGAATGGCCCGCGTTGAAGTCGCGCTCGTCGTGTCCCCAGTCCATGACGGTCAGGTACGGCGTCGGCCACTTCTGTCCCTCGTGTACCGGCAGCTTGGGCATCTTCGGGTCGGTAATCAGCTTGCAGATGTCGTCCACCGCCTGCAGCACGCTCGGCTGGTTCGCCGGGTCGACAAGGTCGTGGAAGATCGTGCCGACGACAATCGCCAGGCCGTTCTTCTCCAGCTCCGCCGCGACGGTATCGACGTCGTTCGGGATGTAGCCCCACGGGCCGAGCTCAATCGCGCGGTAGCCCGCCTGGCTCGCCTCGGACAGCACCCGCTGCCAGGGCGGCAGGTACGGGTTCTTCGGGTCATCGACACCCCAGCAGCTCGGTGCGCCACAGATGTTCATGCTCATAACTTGTACACTCCTTTTCTCATACGACAGGCGCCCGGCGAATGCACACAATCTTGTCGTGCTCTGCGCGCTGTCCTCCGCCGTCCCGCCTGTTTGACTGTCGTTCTTTCCTGTGTTATGCTTTTATTATACGCAAATCCCGCCGCCATACCTTCAGTATGTTGTTTGAATTTCCGGTCTGTGCGCCGGTATTTTGCACAAATTTCCACTTCCTTTTTTTAACACTCCACTATCTTGTTGTCTCCGCCGCGCGAAAGGGGGAACTGCCATGCCGGACGTCCTGACCTTCCCGTCCCATGTCTTTGAAGAAAACCGGCTTCCCACACTGATCTACGCCAACCGCCAGGACTACGGGCGCGAAAAACACGACCGCCCGATGCACGGGCACGACTCGCTGTGCGAGCTGCTGCTGTGCTACCGCGGCTTCGGCACCTATAACATCGATGCGTTTTCCTATGTCATTCAGGAGGGCGACCTGCTGTATTACAACGCGGGCGAGCTGCACGAGGTCGTGTCCAGCGGCGACACGGAAATCGGCACCTATTGCTTCGGCTTTTCCAACGTGCACTTCTGCGGCCTGCCGGAAAATCACCTGATCGCGCACGACAGCCCGCATGTGCGCCCCTCGCAGGGCATGTTCCGCTTTCTGCGCGACCTCGCGGAGCAGATTCTGGCGCGCTATGACAGCAATCCGTTCGACCAGCTCACCGTGCAGCTGCTGGGCGCTTCGCTGCTCATGCTGGCGGCGCAGATGCCGACCACGCCGCAGGAGGAGCGCGCATCCGACGCCGCCTCCCAGCTCACCGCGCGCATCAAGGAGTACATCGACGCGCACTACACCGAGCCGCTCCGCCTGGAGGACATCGCGCAGGCCATGTCGTGCTCGGTTCCCTATCTCGCGCACACGTTCAAAAACGCGACCGGCTATTCGCCCATCCAGTATGCCATCCGCCGCCGCATCGGTCTGGCGCAGACGCTGCTCATCTCCAGCGACTACTCCGCGACGCGCATCGCGACCATGGTCGGCTACGACAACACCAACTATTTCAACGCCCTGTTCACCCGCGTGGTGGGCACGACGCCCATCCGCTACCGAAAAAAATACCTCGAATCGCTGCGCGGCGAGCGAAACCAGACATGAATTAGCACTCTCTTTGTATGAGTGCTAATTTTAACAATTTCGTAAAAAAATGCACGAATTTTATTCACACTCTGCTCCTATACTATAGTCATACAAAAAAAGAACGCCGGGAGCGCAAGCCCCCGGCGAAAACGAAAGAAGGTGTGTCCCGTGACACAGGCAGCGTGTAGGTATTGTTAGCACTCAGGCAATTTAACTGCTAATCCAACCAATCCACTCTTTTTTATCTTATTTTAGAAAGGACAATGACTTATGTTTGGAATGATCCCCTTTGAATATCGCGACCGCAATCTGTTCAACGTATTTGACAACTTCGAGCGCAGCTTCTTCGGCAACAGCAGCGTCGACCTGCCCGCCTTCCGCGCCGACATCCGCGACGCGGGCGACAAGTACCTGCTCGACGCCGAGCTGCCGGGCTTCCAGAAGGAGGACATCAGCCTCGACATCAAGGACGGCATCCTGACCATCTCCGCCGAGCACAACGAGAACAGCGACCAGAAGGACGACAAGGGCAACTACATTCGCCGCGAGCGCCGCTATGGCGCGTTCCGCCGCTCGTTCGACATCTCCGGCATCGATGAGGACGCGATTTCCGCCTCCTATCAGAACGGCATTCTCGAGCTGTCGCTGCCCAAGGCACAGCAGGTTCTGCCGCAGAGCCGCAGAATCGCCATCGAGTGACCGGCCGGCTAAAACGCAACGATCCCTTTCCATCGTGTTTCTTCTTTCTTATTCAACAGAAACAGGCGCCTCAAATGGCGCCTGTTTCGCTTTTTTGTTCACTTTTTCGGCTGTTTTCTCTGATGATAGACGAAGAACAGCGCGGCGGCGGCGAGCAGCGCGGCCACCAGCACATACAGGAAGCTCATGCCGCCGCGAATGCCGATGCGGTCCGCAATCGCGCCGATCGCGCTCTGTGTGACCGCCGCGCCGATGCCCGGGACGGCGATGAACATGCCCATGCACATCGGATACCGCTCCATCAGATTTTCGCTTCCGCCCAGCGTCGTGCCGTACATGCCCGCCATGAACAGGCCGAGCCCCATCGTGCTGACCGCCATCGGCACGATCGTCCGGCTCACCATCAGCCCGGTGAAGCACACCGCGACGCCCAGCGCCATCACCGCGATCATGTGGTGCGGCTGGAAGCGCGTGGACAGCCAGGCGCACGCAAACCGTCCGATCAGCAGCGCGCCCCACAGCGCCGTCGCCAGCAGCTGCGCCGCCGCCTCGCTGGCCGCGCCCGAATCGACGAAATACGTGACCAGCCAGCCCATGACCGAGCCCTCAATCGCCAGATAACACAGGAGCAGCACCGTGCACAGCCAGAAGATTTTCGTGCGGAAAAATCCAAAATCGACGCTGCCCGCCGCGCTCTCGCGCACATAGGCGTCCGGTCCGATGGTCACGCGCAGCCCGTGCACAAACATCACGGCGCCGACGGCGATTGTGATGGCGAACGCCGACCGCCACGACGCGCCGCACACCATCGCCACCAGCGGGGCCGCGCACGCGCCGACGGCGAAAAACGCCTGCGCCAGATTGAGCAGGCTGGCGTTGCTGCCCGACAGCGTGCTGACCATCTGATTGCCGAAATTGCACGTGCTGCCCTTGCAGACGCCGGTCAGCAGCATGGCGAACAGCAGCACAAACGGATTGCCCGACACCATCATCAGCGCGAGGCCGATAAACGCCAGAACGCCCAGCCCCAGATAAACCGCCTTGACGGGAAACCGGCGCGCGAGCAGACTGGTGAAAATTCCGATGACCAGATAACCGACCTGCTGCGCGGACATCATCATGCCGCCGACGCCGTAGCTGATGCCGTACTCCGCCTTGATGGACGGGAGCGCCGAGCCGATCAGAATCAGATACAGCCCCATCGCGAAATAGGCGATGAAAATATCGGCGATCAAATAGCGCTGACGGCGCGACATCTCACGAATGCTTTTCCCCTGCATATCGTAATCCTCCTTTGCTGCTGCGATTATACCACAGCCGCCCGGCGCGCGTCTATCACGATACCGGCACGCCACTGGTACAATATCGGACAAAAAAAGCGGGCTCCCAAAAGGGAACACGCTTCAAAAAACGCAGGCGTTTTTTGAGAAGATGCAGCCCGCGGCAGCGCACGCGCACGGCGCGCACGTTTGCGGGCTGAGCGGTGTTTTTTCCGACGCGCATGTCGCCGGAAAAAACGATTGGAATTGCCGCCTGCGGGCGGCAAAGTTCTGCCGGGAGCGATTACAAATTCCTTTTTCGACAATCTAAAGCGGGCTCCCCAAAGGGAACCCGCCGTCTGTTCAGTCGATGCGCTGTCTGCCGTTGAGCGCGCGCATCAGCGTGACCTCGTCGATATATTCCAGCTGCCCGCCGACCGGGATGCCGTAGGCCAGCCGCGTGATGCGGATGTGGAACGGCTGAAGCAGCCGCGCCAGATACATCGCCGTCGCCTCGCCCTCCGTGTCCGGATTGGTCGCGAGGATGACCTCCTGTATGTCCTCCTCCGCGACGCGGTGCAGCAGCTCGCGGATGCGCAGGTCGTCCGGCCCGATGTGGTTGAGCGGCGAAATTGTGCCGTGCAGCACGTGGTACAGGCCGTGATATTCGCGCGTCCGCTCAAAGGCGAGCACGTCCTTCGGGTCCGCCACCACGCAGATCGTGTGCGCGTCGCGCGCCGGGTCGGCGCAGATGGGGCACAGCGTCTCGTCCGTCAGGTTCTGGCACCTGGGGCACAGGTGCACCGTCTGCTTGGCGTCGGTGATCGCCTGCGCCAGCGCGTCCGCCTGTTCCTTCGGCAAGTCCAGAATGTGAAACGCCAGCCGCTGCGCCGTCTTGCGCCCGATGCCGGGCAGCTTGGCAAATTCGTCGATCAGCGTCTCCACCGATGGAGCAAAAAACTTCATCGGCGCTTAAAACATGCCCGGCATACCGCCGCCGGTGGCCTGGCGCATGATCGCCGCGCTCTCCTCGTCGGCGGTCTTGAGCGCCTGATTGATCGCCGTGATGATCAGATCCTCCAGCATCTCGATGTCGTCCGGATCGACCACCTCGGGGCTCAGCTTCAGGCTGATAATCTCATTGGAGCCCTTGACCACCGCAGTGACGGCGCCGCCGCCGGACGTCGCGGTGTATTCCTTCTTGCCGAGCTCCTCCTGCGCCTTGACCATTTCCTCCTGCATCTTCTGCGCTTTTTTAATCATGGCGTTCATATTCATGCCGCCCATACCGCCCATGGCGCCGCCTCTTCCGGCCATGCCGCGGCTCTTAAAACCCTTTGCCATTGTGTTCCTCCTGTCAGTCGTCTATGTTGCACGCGATGTCCAGCTCGGCGGCGCGCCGGATGATGTCGTCAACCGGGTTCGCCTTGGTGGACAGCGCGCTCACCTTGCTCTCCTCCAGCACCTTGACGCGGTACGTCCGGTGCAGCACGGCCTGCGCCGCCTGCGCCAGCGCCTGCTTGACGCTGGTCTCGTTGCACAGCTCGTATGTGAACGCATCCTCGCACACCACCAGCAGATCGCCGCCGTGCAGCACGCCCTTGGCGAAGGTCAGCTGGGCGAATTTGCTCATCGGCAGCAGCTTTTTGGCCGCCAGCGTGATGTCGTTCCACTGCGGGCTGCACGCCAGCGCCTCCGCGGGCTTTTCCACCTCCTGCGGCGCGGCGGGCGCGTCGCTCCAGGGCGGCGCATCGCCCTCGTCCGGCGGCGGCGCGTCCTCGTCGGACGGGAAGCCGTCCGCCCCCTGCTGCTGCGGCGCGGGCGCGGCGGGCACGCCATGCGCCAGCTTTTCCTCCAGCGCCTCCACACGCCCGCTCAGCGTGTCGTAGTCCTCCGCCGTCAGCCGGCACAGCCGCACCACGCACAGCTCCGCCTCGATGCGGCGGTTCGCCGCGTGCGGCATGCGCGTGAGCGCCTCCTGCAAAATCCCCGTATACGCGAGCAGCCGCGAAGCAGGCACGCCCTCACACAGGCGGTGCACCGTCTTGGGCGAATAGGCCGGGGACAGCAGCGCGGAGACGTCGCTCCGGCTCGTCTTGACGAGCAGCATGTCGCGGATCAGGCCGAGCAGCTGATCGAGCACAGCGCCCAGCTCGCGCCCGGCGGTGTAGCTCTCCGTCAGCTGGCCGATGGCCGCCGTCAGGTCGCCCGCGAGAATGTGCCGCATCAGATCCACCGCCGTGTCGCCCGCCAGAATGCCCACGCCGGACGCCACGCGCTCCTCGTCGATGGGCGCGTCGCTGCCCGCGGCGGTGCGGTCGAGGATGGACAGCGCATCGCGCAGCGCGCCGTCCGCCAGCCGCGCGATCAGGCGCGCGCCGCCCTCTGTCAGCGCGATATGCTCCTGTTCGGCGATTTCCAGCAGCCGCCGCGCGATGTCGTGCGGCGAAATGCGCCGGAAGTCAAACCGCTGGCAGCGCGACAGGATGGTCGCGGGCACCTTGTTGATCTCCGTGGTCGCCAGAATGAACAGCACGTGCGCGGGCGGCTCCTCCAGCGTCTTGAGCAGCGCGTTGAACGCGCCCTGCGACAGCATGTGCACCTCGTCGATGATGTACACGCGCCTGCTCACCGAAGCCGGCGTGTAGCGCGTCTCATCGCGGATATCGCGGATGTTGTCCACGCCGTTGTTGGACGCCGCGTCGATCTCCACGACGTCGAGCACGCTGCCGTCGAGAATGCCGCGGCAGGCCGCGCACTGCCCGCACGGGTCGCCGTGCTGCAAATGGGTGCAGTTGACCGCGCGCGCCAGAATTTTGGCGCAGGTGGTCTTGCCGGTTCCGCGCGTTCCGGTGAACAGATACGCATGCGACAGACGCCCGCTCTCCAGCTGCGCGCGCAGGGTGTCCGTGATATGCTGCTGTCCCACAACGTCGGCAAACCGGGTCGGGCGCCACTTGCGGTACAAAGCCTGATACATGCGTCTCTCCTCTCCCGAAAAATCGGAAAACGGGCAATCGAAATTGCCCGCTTGCTTGCTGTTGTGCACGGGGAAACGGTGCTCCGCGCGACCGCGCACCGGCCGTTGAACGACGTGCAATACCTGTTACCCGCACCGTCCGGCTCAGACTCGGCGTTCCTGCGGCACACACCGGGTTCTGCTTAATGCTGCTCGGTTCCCCGCCTGACATGGTTCACAGTCCGACGTTGCGCAGGACCGAATCTTCATCGCCTTCCGATCCGGGTCAAACGATACACGCGCCGCCCGCGAGCCGGGATTCACCCCTGCTATAGCGGATTGCAGGTACAGGACACCGCTGCCGCCCCGGCTAGCGCAGCCACGCGGAGCATCGTTTCCCCATATGCAAAGATATTATACTATAGAACGCATCTCAATGCAATGAATTTCTTTTATTCGGAATCATTTTTCGCGTAATAATCGCATTTCAGCAGCAGATTGCTGATTTCGATGAATTCCTGCGCCGTTTTGTTCATCGCATCGATATCCACCTGTTCCGCCGCGCCCGGATAAAACTCCCGGTTCACCGCGCCGTCGCGGTACAGCACGCCGCCGGTAAGCCAGTCGCCGCTCGGGAAAATGACATAGCCCGCGTAGTCCTCGTCGAAGACGTCGCGGCCGAGATAGTCATCGTCCTGCACGCCGAGCAGGTTGCACACGGTCGGCAGGATGTCCGCCGTGTTCGCGACCTTGTCCACCGTCACCGGCTGCATGCCGTTCGCCCAGATAAAGCACGGCGTCTTTTCCAGCAGCAGCGTGTCGTCCACCGCCGACTGCTCAAACAGCTTGTCCTTATCCGTCATGCCGTATACATAGTGGTCAGTGTACGCCACGATCACCGTGTCGTCCAGATGGCCGGTCTCCTCCATCGCGTCGAGCAGCGCGCCAAACAGGTCGTCCACCAGTTTGGTCTTCGCCATCAGGCAGTCCACCTCCTCGTGGCCGGTCTTCCCCTGAAACTCCGGGTACTGTGCCAGCGCATACTGGCTCAGCTCGTCGTCGTAGGTATACGGCATATGCGCCGCGCGCGTGATGAGAAAGCTGCAAAACTGTCCGCTCTCGCTGTCCCCGCCGAAGAACTTTTCGCGCACCGCTTCGTTGTCGAACTGGAACGTATCGCTCAGCAGCGCGGGGTCTGCGCTGTCGTCCGCATAGTCCGTGTAGCTGACGTATTCCTCAAAGCCCATGGCCGGATGCATGACGCCCCGGTTGTAGAAAATCGCCTGGTTGTAGTGGAACGACGCCGCCGAATAGCCGCGCGCGCGCAGCAGATTGGGCAGGCTCTGCGAAAAATCGTTGTTGCAGTAGGAAAACGCCAGATTGCCGTCGGTCGGCAGGTAAATGCCCGTGTTGGCGCAGAACTCCGTGTTGAACGTGCGCACGCCGCCGTAGCCCGGCGTGTACATGTTGGTAAAGTTGATGCCCTCGTCCATCAGGCGGCAGAGATTGGGCGTCAGCTCCTCGTCGATCAGCCAGTCGTCCACGCTCTCCATCAGCACGACGATGACATTCTTTCCCTCGAACAGGCCGGTCATCCCGTTGGCCTGCGTCTCCCCGCGCGCGTCAAAGTAGGCGTCCACCGTCTCGCGGTTGCGCTCCAGCTCCTCGGCGTAGGCGGGCGTGTGCGGTACGATCAGGTGCTTGTAGATGTCGCGCATCGTGTACTGGTACAGGCCGCAGATGCGGTACACCTTCCGTGCGTCGTACATGACGTCGTAGGTGCCCTCCAGCGACAGCGCGCGGCGGTATTCGTCCTGCGCGCCCCAGAGGTCGCCGTCCGCCTGAAACACCCAGCCGGGCAGCACGGCCAGCCCGCCGCAGGCAGCGGCGATCACCGCGGCACACGCCGCGCGGTGCTGCCAGCGGCGCCTGCCCGGGGGAATCAACGCGATGCCCACCGCGCCGATGACGAGCATCATCCCGATGGAAATGTAAAATCCTCTGGTCAGAAACGCGAACACCGAACCGGCAAACTCCGCGCCCTCGCCGGCATACCGGATGTCGGTCAGCCACATCATCTTCCCAAAGATCTGGTAATACCCCGCCTGCGCGACGGCGTAGACCATCATGACATAGTAGATCAGGCCGTACACGACGCGCCCGCCGCGCGGCGGAAACAGCAGCACCACAGCGGTCAGCAGCACCGCCCACACGGCGGAAAACAGCAGCGGGTAAATCAGCTCATCGCAGACATAGTGCCGCAGGAAGACCTCGATCCCCATAAAGCCCGCCGCCATCCAGACCGCGCTCGCGGCCGCGCGCAGCGCGCCGCCGCGCCGCAGGTTTTTCCCAATTCGCATAATCGATTATGACGCTCCTTTACAAAACACAGGGATGCTGCCGGATCTGCTCCGACAGCATCCCTGCCAAATTCCAGTGCTGCGGACGCGCATCTCACGATGCGGTCAGGCGCTCCCACCACACATACAGCTGCTCCAGCGCGCGGCGCACCTCGGATGTCTCCTCCGCCGGCGCAGTCGGCTCGGCCGGGGTCTCTTCGGTGCCGTCGCCGCCGTCCTCGTCGCCGCCGTCCTCGTCGTCGCTGTCGTCGTCGTCGCTGTCGTCGTCGTCGCTGTCATCGTCCGCCGGTGTCGTCGGACGCACCACAGGCGGCGAATAGTGTCCGTTCGGGCTGGAGACGCGCTGTCCTTCGCCGATCGGGTCGTTGCTGCCCGAGAAGCAGTAGTATTCGTCGGTGACGTAAACGGTCAGCGGGAACAGGCGGGTCAGGTCGAGCATCGAACCGGTGCGGTACCGCCACTTGTGCAGGTTGCAGGAGTCGTCCGGCACGTCGTCCTTGTAGAACCAGCCGCTGTCAATGCGGCTGCCGCGCAGGTCGCTGCGGCAGGCGCGCGCCGGGCTCAGGCCGCTGTCCAGACAGTAGTTCGCCCACTCAAAGTCGCCCTCGGCGGGCTCCTGGAAGCTCTTGTCCTCCTTGTCCTCGTGCAGCCGGTCCATGACCTCCGACCAGACGGACACCGCCGGGTTGGGGGACAGATTCGGCAGGCCGTAGCGCTCGTCGTAGCCGAACCACGTGACGCCGACATAGTACGGCGTATAGCCCGCGAACCAGCGGTCCTTGTTGTCCGTCGTGGTACCGGTCTTGCCGGCCACGTCGATGCCGCTGATGCGCGCCAGCCGGCCGGTGCCGTTTTCAACGGCGTTGGTCAGCAGATCGTTGATGTAATACGGCGTGGACTCCGGGTGCTCAAACACCTGGGTCGGCGTGTTGTCCTCGTTGGACAGGATGGTCTCTCCGTTCGCGTCCACCACCTTGGTGTAGCTGATCGCCTCCGAGTAGTTGCCGTAGTTGGCGAGCGCGGTGTACGCCTGCGCCATCTCGCGCACGGTCGCGCCGTTGGTCAGGCCGCCGAGCGCCATCGGCGCGTAGTTGATGTCGTCGTCCTCCAGCGTCGTGAAGCCGAGCTTTTCGGTCATGAAATTGTAGGCCGACTGCGGCGTCAGCATCTTGAGCACCTGCACGGCGACCGTGTTGGTGGAATCCGCGACGCCCTCCATGATGGTCGTCTGACCGGCGTAGGTGCGGTTTTCGTTGCGCGGCCAGGCCGAACCGTCGTTGTTGAACACCGGCATGTCCGTGACGACCGAATAGGGGGTGATCAGCTTCTGGTCGATGGCGGGCGCATAGGTGCTGATCGGCTTGATAGACGAGCCGGGCGACCGCGTACTCTGCGTCGCGCGGTTGAGCACCAGACTGTCCGTCTTCTCGCCGCGCCCGCCGACGACGCCGAGAATGTGGCCGTTGGTCGGGTCGAGCACGATCATCGCGGACTGCGGCTGCTCGCCGTCCTCCGAAATATTCGGGAAATTGCTGCTGTCTTCGTAAACATCCTCCATCGTCTCCTGCACGTCCAGGTCGACGGTGGCGTAGATGGACAGGCCGCCGCTGGTTGTCAGCGTGCGGGCGTACGATTCGGAATAGCCCAGCTGCTCCTGCAAATCGTTGACGACGTCGGTGATGACCATGTCGGTAAAGTAGGAATACGGCCCGCTGCTCTGCCCTTCGGCGTCCGTCTCGCGGTAGACCAGCTCCTCCGCCAGCGCGTCGTTGTAGGCGCTCTCGTCGATGTAGCCCAGCTCGTACATCTTGTACAGCACGGCCTCCTGGCGCGCCTTCGCGTTTTCCGGATAGCGGAACGGGTTGTACTGCGCCGGGTTCTGCGTCAGACCGGCGATGAGCGCACATTCCGCGAGATCCAGCTCGCTGACCGGTTTATCGAAGTAGGTCTTCGCCGCCGTCTGCACGCCGTAGGCGTTGCGGCCGAAGTAGATGATGTTCATGTACAGCTCAAGGATGGTGTCCTTGTCGTTGATCTTTTTCTCCAGCGTCAGCGCGCGCATGATCTCGGTGATCTTGCGCTTGACCGAATAGTCGTCGTCCTCCGTCATGTTCTTGACCAGCTGCTGCGTGATGGTCGAGCCGCCGTAGCCCGAGCCGATGGGCAGCACCCAGTTGAGCGCCGCGCCGAACGTGCGCTTCCAGTCGACGCCGTTGTGCGTGTAAAAGCGCTCGTCCTCGATGGCGACGAACGCGTGCGCGAGATTTTCGGGGATCTGTTCCATATCCACCCACTCGCGGTTTTCCTCACTGGCCAGCTTTTGCAGCACCTGCTGCTGTCCGCTGTCGTCCTCGTAGTAGATCACGCTGTTGAATTTCATGGACAGGCTGTTGATGTCCAGATCTGCCTCCGGCAGAATCACCGCATTGAGATACACCACGAATGCGCCGATGCAGATCGCCGCCGTCGTCAGGCCAATGAGAAACAGCGTCAGTATGGCAAATCCAACTCGTTTGGCTTTGCTCTTTTTTTTACGATTGTTCGCCAAATTTGTTCCCTCCTGCCTCGCCGTCACACGGCCAGATTTTTCGCGTACCCATTCTTTTATTATACCATAAACTGCTCTAAAATCCACACAAAGTTGCAATTGACGGTATACTCTCCAAAATTTCGGGGAAACTGTAACAAAATAAGCTGAAAATTTTGGATACTTTCCATATGATTTTTTTGCAGCCCTGCCGCGAATGGACCGGCAGCGCTGCCCCAGAGGAGGCATCTGTTATGAAGAAAACCGCCATCGCCCTGCCGCTGTGCTGCGCGGCGCTGGTCTCCCTGCTGCTCTGGCAGCAGCGCGCCCAGCCCGCCGTCACGGCGTCCGACCCCCTCGGCGCGCAGGAGCAGGAAGCGCGCCCGCTGTATCTGGTGCGCGTCACCGACGGCGTGCTCGTCATCTATCCCTACGGCTCGGACACCGCCCTCGAGCGAACCGACATCCGGCTCTCCTCCCTGCGCGAATACGATCAGAAGCTGATGCAGCAGGGCTTCCCGCTGTACTCCGAGCAGGAGCTCGCCTCCTTTTTAGAGGACTTCGGAAGCTGACGCGCGAAGCGGCGCGCGCCCCGCTCAACCCTGCTGCGGGATCTTTCCGCAGTAGCGCAGCAGGTAATTCTGCTGGCAGGCGTCAAAATACTGCTCCGCCTGCGCCAGGCCGCGAAATTCTGTCGCACTCACCGGGCGGCGCACCAGCTGCTGGTCATAGCGCAGATAGCGCACGATGGCCTTGCGCGTCGCGGTCGGAATTTCGTCGATCGTCAGGCAGGAGCTCCAGAACTCGTCCGCACAGGCGGCGGAGATCAGGTAATTGCGCGTGCCGCCGTCCTCCAGATGCAGCGCAACCATGCCGACCGGGCGGCAGCGCACCAGCGTCATCGCCGGCAGCGGCTGGCTGCAAAGCAGGATCGTCTCGACCGGCAGTCCGTCTTCCGTGCAGGTGCGCGGCAGAAAGCCCGTGTTGTTCGGCGCGCCGATGTTGGAATCGCTCAGATGATCGAGGCACAGCAGCCCGGCCTCCCCGTCAAACGACAGGCGCGCCGTGCTGCCCATGCTGTTGGCGGTAAACACGGTATATTCCTCTCTGCGGATCAGCTCTGGCTGCAAATCGTGCCAGATGTTCATGTTCGCATCTCCTCGTTTCCATTCTTTGTTTTGGGGTATTATACCACAGCCGCAGGCAAATGAAAAGCCGCGCCCGTGACACTTTTGCATGTAAATACGGCGAATTGCCGCTGTTTTGCAACGAATTCGCCGCTATGCAGGGCAAATTCGCGCACAGATGTAAATATTTTGTGAATCCTCCGCCTTTCGCGCCATGGCGACAGACCGCGGAGGCGCGAAAACAGCCGGAATCCCGTCGATTCCGGCTGTTTTTTCTCCCTCTGGGAGCGTTTTGTCCGTTTCTGTCTTATGCGACGACGCCGGCAAAGCTCCGGATCATCGCAGCGCCCTCCGCGCGCGTCAGTCCGCTCTTCGGGCGGAGCTTGCCGCTGCTGCCGCTCATGATGCCCTCGGCGACTGCCCACTGCATCGCGGTCTTCGCATAGCTCGAAATTTCGCCGCTGTCCTCATAGGCGCTGAGCGACGCGCTCGCCGAGACGTTGCAGCCCAGCTTCTTCGCATACGTATACAGGATGACGGCAAACTGCTCGCGCGTCACCTGCGTGCCCGGCCGGAAGGTGTTGTCGCTGTAGCCCTCGATCAGGCCGGCGCCCGCCGCCCAGTCGACCGCCTCGGCATACCAGGCGCTCGACGACACGTCGGAAAAGCTGGACTGATTGGTCGAGCTGAGCTGGAACGCGTTGCCGACCTGCGACAGTCTGTAGGCGACCACGGCCGCCATCGCGCGGCTGAGCTGGCTGTTCGGCTCGAACGTCGTCTTGCTCGTGCCGGACATGATGCCGTTGTCATAGACGTACTGAATCGGCTCGCAGTACCACGCGCCCTTCTTGACGTCGGTGAAGATGGAGGAAACCGAACCGGACTGCGTCTCGCCCGTATCGCCGGAGACGCTGGCGTCCTTCAGTTCCGGCCAATAAGTATCGCGCGCGCGGTTGCCGCGCTCCTGCGAGCGGGTTTCCTTGTTCGCCGGCACTTCAAAATAATAGCACCAGTCGTAACCCGCGCCATAAGCGCCGTCCGCCGTATTTTCCTTCGCCTTGAGCTTGTTGGCGATGGTCAGGCCGTTCCACAGATACTTGCTGTCGTTCGCCGACAGCTCCTTTTTCAGATAGTGGAGCTGTCCTTCCAGCGTCTCCCAGTCGTAGCCGTTGCTGCTGCACCAGTTCTGCATGGAGGTCAGGCGCTCGTTGTGCCACTGGCAGATGCCGTAGCTCGTGCCGCTGTCGCCCCACAGGTTGGGGTTGAAGTTGGATTCGCACTCGATGTTGGCGAGCACACCGCTGGCCGCCGCGTTGTTGAATCCGCATTCCGCGACAAGGAAATCGAAAATCGTGTATACATTGCTGCTGAACGCCGCCTTGACCGAAAGGCGATCCTGCCCGTCGGCGGACGTCGTGGAAGAGGCCGTATCGACGCGGCGCGCGAGCACATACGGCACATCGGACGCGCTGTCCAGCACGCCCGCCGGCGCGTAGGCGCTCATATCCCACTGCGGCACGTATTCATAATAATAGTCGTCGGTGTTCGCGTAATCGCCGAGGCAGACCCAGCTCACCGGGATCTCCACCGTCGTGCCGTCGGTCAGCACGGCGGTCAGCGTCTGCGGCATCTGCGCCGTCACGTCGGCTTCCGCCTGCCCGTAGGCAAAGGTGACCTCTGCAATCTTCGTGCCGGCGCCGTCAAACCGGGCAATGGTCTGCGCCGCTGTCTGCTGCAATACCGTATCCTGCGCGGCGTCCACTGCGAACGCAGACGTCTGCATCACGCCGATGCTCATGGTCGCCGCCAGAAGCATCGCTCCGAATCGCTGCATTTTCTTCATAAACAAGCGTTGTCTCCTCTCCTGATTTCTTCCTGCGTTTTTTCGTTGCTAACAGAGTAACAAATTTTTACGGCTTTGTAAACAGTTTGTAATCTTAATTTCGTAAAATTTTTCGCATTTCCCAGAGATATCCAGCTATTCTCGCACGTTTGTTCGACTTTTGCGCGCAGTCGGTGCGGACGGCGGCGCGCGCCGGTGCCCCGGCGCCGGGGCTCGCCCGTTTTTTC
>DXIG01000093.1 GCA_019112985.1 Candidatus Butyricicoccus stercorigallinarum
CGGATTACTTTTTCATTATCTGGACAACCAGACTGATGATACCAATGAGCACCATCGTGTACGCAAACAGCGCCTCGTATGTAACCATTGGCAGCCCTCCTTCCGTTTTTTCAAACTCCGGAGGGCAAAAAAAGTACCTGCCCTCCGTCCATCGTGGAAAAGAGGGCGTTCCGCCTGCCGTTGTGACATGCCTCGCGGTTTTATCCTATCAGAGATCGCGGGAGCCGTCAAGCGCGTCCCGCCGGCGGGAGGAAACAGCAGGGCGCACCGCCACGCGGTGCGCCCTGTCCCTTTTTGTCTATATCCGGCAGCCGCACACGCAGCTGTTTTTTATTCCCGCTCGCGCTGCCGGCAGATGAAATGCCAGCTGTCGCGGCACATATCCGCAAGCGTCAGCTGTGCGGTGAAGCCGAGCACCTCTTTCGCCTTGGTGGTGTCCGCCCAGCACGAGGCGATATCGCCCGGCCGGCGCGGCGCGATGACATACGGCAGCGGATGTCCACAGGCTTTGGAAAACGCATAGATCAGCTCGAGCACCGAGCTGCCGCGCCCCGTGCCGAGGTTGATGATGTCCGTGCCCGTGCGCCCGAAGGCGTATTCCAGCGCGAGCATATGCCCCCGCGCCAGATCGCACACATGGATATAATCGCGCACGCCCGTGCCGTCCACCGTGTCGTAGTCGTTGCCGAAGACGTTGATGCACGGCAGCTCGCCCGTCGCGACCTTGGCGACATACGGCATCAGGTTGTTGGGAATCCCGTTGGGGTCCTCCCCGATCCAGCCGCTCGGGTGCGCGCCCACCGGGTTGAAATAGCGCAGCAGCAGCACGCTCATGTCCGGCTGCGCGGCGGCGATGTCGGTCAGTATGCGCTCCTGCACCACCTTGGTGTAGCCATAGGGATTGGTCGCCGACGTGGGCATGCGCTCGTCAAACGGCACGGGGTTGTCCGCGCCGTACACCGTCGCGGACGACGAGAAGACGAGGGTCGTGCAGCCGGCCTCCTGCATCGCGGTGAGCAGATGCAGCGTGCCGGTCAGGTTGTTGGAATAATAGCGCAGCGGCTGTTCGGTCGATTCGCCGACCGCCTTGAGCCCCGCGAAATGCAGGACGCCGTCGATGGCGTGGGCGCGGAAAATCGCGCGCAGGCCGTCCAGATCGAGCAGGTCGGTCTGGTAAAACACCGGCTGCGTTCCGGTGATGCGCGCGATGCGGTCGACCACATCGCGCTGCGCGTTGCACAGGTTGTCCGCGATGACGACGGAATAGCCCGCCTCCAGCAGCTGTACGCACACGTGGCTGCCGATATACCCGGCGCCGCCTGTGACCAGAATGGTTTTCATGACGGCTTCTCCCCCACTGCCGCGCACTGTGTGCGCAGCTCCATCTGTTCGATTGCCTCCCGGTTGACCTGCTCCGCGCTGTGGTACGTCTGCACGCACGCGTGCAGCGCGCGGCGCATCTCTGCGGCGCTGCCGGAATCCGCCGCGCGCTTGAGCTGCTCGAGCATGCGCCCGATTTCGTGCGGAGAAATCGCCTCCTGCTGTTCAATAAATATTTTGTTGTTTTCCGTCCGGCTCAGGTGCTCGCTCTGCATGAGCAGCTCCTCATACAGCTTTTCGCCCGGGCGCAGGCCAATCTCCACGATGTCGATGTCGCGATAGGGCACATAACCGGACAGGCGGACGAGCTTTTCCGCCAGGTCGAGGATCTTCACCGGCTCGCCCATGTCGAGCACATAGACCTCGCCGCCGTGCGCCATCGCGCCCGCCTCCAGCACCAGCTGCGCCGCCTCGGGAATGGTCATAAAATAGCGGATGATGCGCTTGTCTGTCACCGTCACCGGCCCGCCGCGATCTGCCGCTGGAACAGCGGGATGACCGAGCCGTTGGAGCCGAGCACGTTGCCGAAGCGCACCGCCGCGAACTCCGTGTGCGAGACGCCGCGCCGGCTTTGCAGAATCTGCTCGCACATGCGCTTGGTCGCGCCCATGACATTGGTCGGATTGACCGCCTTGTCTGTCGAGATGAGCACGAACTTGCCGACGCCGAACGTCTCGCAGGCGCTCACCGTGTTCCAGGTGCCGAAGACATTGTTCTTGACCGCCTCGGTCGGGCTCTCCTCCATCAGCGGCACGTGCTTGTGCGCGGCGGCGTGGAACACCACCTCCGGGCGGTGCGCGGAGAACACCTGATACAGCCGCCTGCGGTCGCGCACTGAGGCGATTTCCACCCGCAGGTCGAGCGCGTCGCCATAGTGGCGCACCAGCTCCTGCTGCACATCGTAAGCGCCGTTTTCGTAAATATCCAGAATCACCAGCCGCTTGGGGCGGCAGCGCGCGATCTGGCGGCACAGCTCGGAGCCGATGGAGCCGCCGCCGCCCGTGACCAGCACGGTCTTGTCCTGCAAAAAGGCGCGCATGCGCGCGGTATCCAGCTGCACCGGCGCGCGGCCGAGCAGATCTTCGATGCGCACCTCGCGCATGGACGTGCGCATGGAGGAGACGGCCTTGCCGTTTTCCAGCATCTCCAGCCGGTCGGGCAGCACGCTCACATGGCAGCTCGTCCGCGTGCAGATGTCCAGAATCTCGCGGCGGCGCGGCGCCGACAGCGCGGGAATCGCGACCACCAGCTCGGACACAGGCAGATTGCTGATCTGCTGCGGCAGCGCCTCGATCGGGCCGTACACGCGCAGGCCGTGGACGCGCGTGCCGATCTTCTCCGGATTGTCGTCAAAAAAGCAGTACGGCTGAAAGCGCCCCGCCGGGTTGGCGCGCATCTCCAGCATCAGGGAGACGCCCGCCTCGCCCGCGCCGATGATGCCGGTGTACACGCCGCCCTTCGCCGTGCGCCGGGTCATAATCTCGCGGTAGCGGCGGTACAGCATGCGCACCGCCAGCATGGCCAGCAGCGCAAAGCCCGCCGTCGTGCACACGAAAATGCGCGACAGATATTGTCCGAACACGCGCATGGCCAGCAGATTGAGCAGCGTGCCGCCCGTCATGCCGAGCAGCAGCGTCAGATATTCGCGCGACTCCGCATAGCGCCACAGCGTGTCGTAGGTGCGCAGCAGCATCTGAAACAGCAGGATGCAGACGGCCATCTGGAAAAAGCCCGGCCACAGATTGCGCCACTGGTTGGAGGCGGTGCCGTTGGTGTCCGGCGTCAGGTAAAAGATCACCATGCTCACCGCCAGCAGCAGCCCCATGTCGAGCAGCAGCGCCAGCAGCTGCCGCCAGCGGTGCCGCGCGTTTTGTGTGTGTTCCCCCGTAGATTTCATTGTTTTGTCCTGTCCTTTCGCAAGTGGAAGACGCAAAATATACTGTATTTACATATCCCTTCTTATCATAATACCTTGCTTTTTTTACTGTGTCAATCAATATTCCCGCATATTCCGACCAATCTTTCGCATTTTTTATAAATTTTTCGCGCGAAACCGGCAAAACCCGCCGCGGCGCGGCTGTTTCTGTGGTATACTATAAGCACTTTGTATGACACGGAACAGGAGGGCTGTCCATGATCGACCTGCACTGCCACATTCTGCCCGGCGTGGACGACGGCGCGCAGACCGAGCAGCAGGCGCTGGAAATGGCGCGCATGGCGGTGCGCGCCGGCGTGCACACCGTCGCCGCGACGCCGCACACCAACATCGCCGGCGTCTTTGAAAACTACGCCTCGGACGAGCTGGACGCGCGCTTCGACGCATTCCGCGCCCTGCTCCGGCGGGAAAACGTCCCGCTGCGCCTCGTCACCGGCGCAGAAATCTATGCCGACGGCGACCTCGTTGATCTATTGCAGCGCGGCCGCGTGCCGACGCTGGGCGGCACGCGCTATCCGCTGGTGGAGTTTTCGTTCCACGACCGCCCCGCCCGCGTGCTGCGCGTTTTGCAGGAGCTGCTCGACGCGGGCTATACGCCCGTGATCGCCCATCCGGAGCGCTATGTGTTCGTGCAGCGCGACCCGCGCGGACTGGTGCCGCTGTTCGCGGACATGGGCTGCGTGCTGCAAATCAACAAGGGCAGCCCGCTCGGCCGGTTCGGGGACAGCTGCCTGCGCGTCTCCCGCTGGATGCTGGAGCGCGGGCTGGTGCACCTCGCGGCGAGCGACGCGCACCGCGACCACATGCGCACGCCGTGGCTGGCGGACATCCGCGCGTTTTTGTACGACGTCTACGGCGACGGCTGCCCCCAGCTGCTGCTCGAGCGCAACCCCGCCCACATCCTGCGCGACGAGCCGGTGGAGGACGCGTTCGACTGACCGCCGGATGCAAAACCAGTGTCTTTTTTTGTACACAAATGCGGTTGCCGGGCGGGCGGGAAACATGCTATCATGATGGTATCTGTTCCAGTGACCAAAAAACCGAAAGGGGGCGTCCGCATGAAAACCTTCCGCGCGCTGTGCCGGACCGCGCTGCTGGCGCTGTGCGGTCTGCTGTGCGCCGCCTGCGGGGCGGCAGAACCCGCCGGTTCCGCCCCGGGCTCCGCCGTGCAGCCGGAGACGCCCGCGCCCTCCCTGCAAACGCCGTATGTCGGCATCGTGCTCAAGTCGCTCGACAACCCCTATTTCCAGCTCATCAAGGCGGGCGCAGAGGACGAGGCGGACGCGCGCGGCGTGGAGGTCATGGTCTTCTCCCCCGACGGGGAGGCGGACACGGACGATCAGGCGGACATGCTGTGCACGATGGCGGACATGGCGGTGGACGTCATCGCCATCGCGCCGGTGGACGAGGACGCGCTGGCGGACGGGCTGGCGCGCGCCGCGCGCAACGGCAAATACCTGCTGGCGGTGGACACCGCGCTCGATTCCGACGTCTGCGCCTGCTACATCGGCACGGACAACTACGCCGCCGCCTACCAGCAGGGGCAGTACGCCGCCGGGCTGGTCGAGCCGGGCGCCTGCGCCGTCATTCTGCGCGGACAGGCGCAGGACAAGGCGCACACGCAGCGCGAGGCCGGGCTGACCGACGCGCTGCACGCGGCCGGCGTGTATGTGCTCGACACGGAGGTCTGCGATTCGTCCGCCGAGCTGGCCGGGCAGACGATGGCCGGGCTGCTCGCCGTCTACGACACCATCGATCTGGTGTGCACCACCTCGGACAGCATGGCGGCCGGCGCGCAGCGCGCCATCGCGCAGGCCGGGCGCGCGGACGGCATCCGCATCGTCTCGTTCGACGGCATGCCGGAGGTGTGCGAGCTGGTGCGCGCGGGGGACATCGACGCGGTGTTCGCGCAGGACGCCTACGCCATCGGGCAGCAGTGCATCCGCGCCGCCGTGCAGCTGTATCAGGGTGAATCCGTTCCCCCCACGATTTACACCGACGTGACCTGCATCACGGCGGAAACCGCACAGGCGCATATCGACGAGGTCGTCCGCCGCCTGCGCCACGAGAAAACAAACCGGTGACAATCCCGTAAATTTTCTGTAACAACGCGCTCAAACGGGCAAATTCGCCTGTTCTGGGCGCTTTTTTTCGTTTTTCCGTGCGCGCCCCGCCTTGACAGCCCCCGCTTTTTTCCGTATAGTGAAAGGTATAAACTGTCGCAGCGTGTCGAACACACGGCGCGCTCGTTCCTTTTTTTCGTTTTCTGCCGCGGCACCGCCGGGCAGAGGGGGAGATTTCATTTATGAAACCATTTTTTCAACTTGTGCGCGGCATTGTGCTCGCGCTGATCCTGTTTGAGGCGCTGGTCTGGGCGGGCAGCAAAGTCGGCGCGCTCGGCGCCGTGGTCGGGGCGTTTCCCGTTCCGGTTGCCGCCGCCGTGCTGCTGCTCTGCCTGTATCTGACATTTGTGCGCAAAGGCAAGGCGCTCCGCCGCGTCCGGCGGAAGGAATACCTCGTCACGGTCGCGCCCGGCGCCTATGGCCGCATCGGCGGCGAATTTGACCGGCGCAAATACGGCGCGCTCGAGCGCCTGCCCGGCGGCTGGGCGACCGGCGTGCGCACCTACCGCACGGAGGGCGGCGCGCTGCTGTTCACCGTGCGCCAGGGCAAGCTCTCCGCTCCCATCCGCCCGCTGTGCGCGCTGCTGGCGGCGATCCTCCTGCTCGGCCCGCTGCACGCGCTGTCCTATGTCAACGAAGCCAACCGCCTGGCCGGTCAGGCGCTCGCCGCCGCGGGGCTGACCCGGCACCCCTACGCCATGTCCTATCTGGACGTGCCCGCGGTCGAGCTGCCGCAGCTGCTGTCCGATCTGACGAACAGCGCGGCGGACACGACGGACGCGGCGGACACGGGCGAACAGACCGAACCCGAGGCGGAAACCGCCCCGTCCACCGGCGAACAGACGGATGAATCCGGCGCGGGCGGCGTTGTGAGCGGCGCGGTGGACACCGTGCGCACCTGGGCGGACGGCGTGGGCGACTGGTTCTCCGGCCTGTTCGGGGGCGGCGACGATCTGCTGCCGTCCGACCGCCGCGCGCTGACCGACAGCGACGTGGAGGGCATGGACGCCGCGGCGATCCAGCGCGCGATCAACGAGATGTACGCCCGCCACGGCTATGACCTGTCCAATTCAGCGGACGCCGCCTATTTTGAGGCGCAGTCGTGGTACGAGCCGGATCCAAACAAGACACAAGACGAAGTGCGCGCCGAGTTCAACGAGACGGAAATCGAAAACCTGCATTTTCTGATCTCCTGGCGCGAAAAGCTCAGGACCTGACAGGGGGGATATGCTATCATGAGTAAGATCATCGTGACCGCCGTCGGCGTCAGCGGCAGCGGCAAGAGCAACGCCTACGGCTCCATCATCAAGCTGCTCAAGGAGCGCCGCCGCGACAGCTATTACCTCACCGCCTGCGGCGAAACCCCGGAGGAGCGCCTGCGCAATTCCGGCGTCATCGACCGCTACGCGGACATCAACCAGGGCTTTGTCAGCACCGGCACCATGGTCACCACCGAATTTCCGTTCGCCTTCGGCGGGCATTTCCGCCCGGACGTGCCCACCTATCCGCTGCTCGACATGCCGCTCATCGACTACCCCGGCGGCGTGCTCCGGACCATGCTGGGCGACGGCGCGGAGGGCGAAGACAGCGAGGACGCCATCCGCCTGCTGCACCGCATCATGGACACCGACGTGCTGCTGCTGTTCGCGGACGCCAACATCCTGGCGGAGGAGGACGGCGTGGAGCCCGCCCGCCGGCAGATCGCGCGCGAAATCAACACGATCTTTGAAATTCTCAGCACCGACCGCGACACCGCCTTCGTCAGCCGCCCGCGCACCGTGCTGCTGCTGCTGACCAAGTGTGACTCCAACCTCATCCCGCAGGAGCTGAAGGACAACCACTTCCGCGAGCTGGTCAACCGCGCGCTGATGGTGTTCGACCCGACCGTGCGCTTCTGCATCAACCAGCCGAACTGGAAAATCGCCGTCATCCCCACCTCGACGTGCGGCGACGGCAACGCCAACTCCTGGCGCGACGACAAAGGCGTCTATCACGCCGAGATGACCGCACCCCCGCAGCCCTACGGCTTCGATCTGGCCATTCTGTACGGCGTCATGCACGAGCTGGACAACCGCGTGCGCCTCGGCTACGACGACAGCGAGGAGCTGCCCGAAAAGGTGGAGCGCAAGCCCGGCTTCGTCTCCGCCCTGCAATGGCGGCACATCCTCAGCCGCCTGACCCAGCAGGAGGACGAGCAGATCACGCTGTACCGCCAGTACGCCGCAAACCTGCATTCCCTCCTCGACCCGCTGTCCGGGTCGCAGATCATGGAAATCTAAATCGCATCAATTGGGAGGTGACAGCATGAAACCGGAGATTTTCCTGTTCAGCCGCACGCCGGCGGCGGACTACCGCTATCTGTTCCCGCTGCCGTCCGCGCGCTCGGACGCGGTCAACGCCTTTGTCCAGGCGCGGCTGGCGGACATGCAGCGCGGACAGGCGGACGGCACGGTGCATTTTTTCCTCAGCGATACGGACGCCATCCTGCTGCGCGCCGTCGAAAGCGGCAGTCAGGACAACTACGGGCGCGCCATTCTCTCGCTGGAGGGGCTGTACTGCCCGGCGCGCGACGTGCGCCCGTTCTGGCTGTGCCTGCCGCACCTCGTCCCCGGTTTCTGGCGCGCCACCTCCCTCTATCCGCTGCTCGTGCGCGACGGACAGACGGCGCCGCTGCCGGCCGCGCGTCTGCTCGACGCCTGCGCGCAGTACAGCGCCAGGCTCCCGCAGACCAAAGCGATGCAGCGCGCCATTTTCGCGGCGGACGCGCCGGTTTCGTTCACATTCGACGCGGACGGGCTGCACCTCTCCCAACAGCCGTCCACGCGCGGGCGCACGCGCTGGCAGCCGGCGCAGACGCGCCGCTGCGACATCCATCTGACGTTCGACCGCCGGGCGAAGACCGCCCATCTGACGGCGCACAGCCGCGGCGCGGCGCCATTTGCCGTCGCGCGCAGCGCGGACATCGCGCGGGAGGCGGACGGCTGGCCGTTTGACGCGCTGACTGCGGCCGCCGATGCGCTCGAACGCGAGCTGGACGCGCGCGGCTGGCAGTATGCGCCGGAAAAAGGAGGCAACCCATGACACTGACCGGTTATCCGTTTACGCTGCAACCCGGCGAGCGGCATCCGCTGCTCGCGCCGGAGGAGCACGAGGGACTGTGCTGTCTGCTTGAGCGCGCCCGGCACTACGGCGGGGCGGGCGACATCGTCTTCCTCTGCCTGTCCGGCTGCGCGCTGCTGTTGCGCTTTGCGCCGGAGCAGGACGGCGCGTGGACGGCGCGCGGCTACGCCTTCCAGAAGGGACAGGAGCCGTGGGTGTGGGTCTATCTGCCCGCCATGCCCGGCACGCTGCTCGCGCCGCCGGACGGCAAGCTGCGCTTCCGCGCGGAGCAGGCGGACGCGGCGGACGAGTGGCTCCAGCGGCACGACGCGGCGCTCTGGGACGGCGCGCAGCGCTTCGCGCGCGACACCGCGCGGCAGATGCACGCGCACCCGGTCGGCTTCACCCGCCTCGACCCGTCGGTCTACGCCGAGGACGGCATCCGCTGGTACGCGCTCACACCGGCGCGCGCGGCACAGGACAACACCGTGATTCTGCCGCCCGCCGCACCGGAGCAGGAAGACGGCCTGCGCATCGTCCCGCCGCGCCTGACCAGAACCTGGCGCGCCGTGCGCGGCGAGGAAAAATACAAGCTGGGCCCCGTGGACGAGCGCAGCGACTGGTACGACTTCGCCGCCCGCGTGCGCCGCGCATTCCCCGACGCATAACATGCATCCAAAGATAAAAAAGCTGCCGGTTTCCGCGGTTCCTTCTTGCGGATTCCGGCAGCTTTTCTGCTGCGCTGTTTTTTATTCGTCCTCATCGCAGTCCAGCTGCTCCAGCCTGCGCTGCCGCCGCAGCGTCAGCCGCGCCGTCACCGTCATCACGGCGAAGCACAGCGCGAACGTGAACAGACCCATGACGGCGGACAGCCCCGCCGAAACGGCAAAAAATCCACCGCCGGTGTTGCGCTGCATCATGCAGAACACAAAGACCGCGACCGCCAGCCCGGCGGCGGCGCTGAGCGCCGCGTTGGTGCGGGTGTTCGGCTTCCAGTGCCGGTCCCAGATGCCCCGGCGGGCGCAGGCGATCACCAGACCGACGGCGAGCACCATAAAAATCGTCCACTCCGCCGCCACCTGCTCCCACGGCGCGCCCGCGAGCGACTGCACGGCCACCGACGCGATCAGCGCCCAGAAGCAGAAGCACATGCCGAGGTGCTCGATGTGCAGCAGCTCCTGCTCCTGCCGCTCGTCCAAATTGTTCTTCCTGCGTTTCATTACGCTTCCTCCTCCCAGAACAGCTCGTCCAGCGTCTTGCCCAGCGCGTGACAGATGTCCAGGCACAGGCGCAGGGACGGGTTGAATTTGCCCGCTTCGATCAGGCCGATCGTCTGCCGCGTGACGCCCACGCGCTGCGCCAGCGCCTCCTGCGACAGCTCCCGCTCCACGCGGGCGAGCTTTAACGCCTTGTTTTTCATCGTTTTTTGATCCTTTCGCATGCGCGGCGGCGCGGCGGCGCGCCGCCGGTTGATCTTGTTTGCATTATATACTATACCGGTCGTTATGTCAACTATAATTTACATGTTCAAACAAGAAAGGGCACGCCCGAAGGCGTGCCGCAGATTGTCAAAACGCAATGTATCCTGCTCCCGGCGGCGTTTTGCCGCCCGCAGGCGTGCAAACCATTTGGGTTTTTCCGGCGGCAGACGCGTCGGAACAGACAGCGCGCAGCCCGAAAACGTGCGCTTCAGCCGTCCCGTTTGAGCATGCGGTCGAGGCGCGCCTGCATACGCGCGCGGCGCGCCTGTGCCTCGGCGCGGTCGATGGCGACGATTGCGCCGTCGCGCAGCTCCACCACGTCGCCGTCGCGCAGGCCGTCCACAGCGGGCAGCTCGCACATGCCGTTTTCCGTCTCGACGACGGCGATGCCGCGCTCCACCCGGTCGACAATTCCCTTCATGACGCGACACCCACCTCTCCGTTGTACATCGTCAGCACGACCGAGCCGTGTATGGCGGTTTCAAAAATTTCCGTACCGATCGGCGCCAGCCGCTCGAAGATCTCCTCGTCCGGCAGGCCGTAGGAATTGCCCTGCGCATAGGAGATGACCGCGTATTCCGGCGAGACCGCCTCGAGGAAGGCGGCGCCCGACGCGGTGCGCGAGCCGTGGTGCGCGACCTTGAGCACGTTGCAGTTGAGCAGGGCGAGGTTTTCCGCCAGCATGTCCTCCTCCACGCGCGCCGTCGTGTCGCCCGTGAACAGCGCGCTGCATCCGTCCGCGTCCAGCCGCAGCACGAGCGACCAGGTGTTGGGGTCGTCGCCGTAGGTCTCGCTGCTGTGCGCGCCGGGCGCGAGCACGGTGAACACCCCGTTCTCGCCCAGCGGAATGGTGTCGCCGATGTCGGGAAACTCCGGCTGGATGCCCTCCGCGTCGATCGCGTCGAGCAGCTTTTCGTAGATGCGCGTGTCCATCGCCTCGTCGGACAGATAGACCGCGCGGACGTCAAACGCCTCGAAGACGTCCACCAGCCCGCCGATGTGGTCCTCGTGCGGGTGCGTCGCGACGACGGCGTCCAGACTGGCGACGCCGTGGCGGGTCAGATAGTCGACCAGCGTATCGCCGGCGGACTGCTTGCCGCCGTCGATGAGCACGGCGCTCTCGCCGCTGACGATCAGCGAGGCGTCCCCCTGGCCGACGTCGATAAAGTGCAGCTCCGTACCCGCGCCCGCGCCGGACGGCGCCTGCGGCGCGACGGACGGCAGAAACTGCTTGCTGAACACCACCGCCGCCGCCAGCAGAACCGCCAGCACCAGTGTCAAATTGGAGCTCTTTTTCATCTCATCCCTCCCCTTTCGCGTTGTACTACTGCGTATAGTATACCAGAATGTGACCATTTTTGCAAACAGGCTGCGCCAAAAACCTTCCGTTTTCCCCTTTTTGTGCCAATTTTGAAACACGCGGCCCGCGCGCAACGTCCGGTTGCGCCTTTGACAGCTGCGGGTGGTGGCCTGCGCCCGCCGGCTGTGCTACAATGAAGGCAGCGAAAGGTGGTGTCTTTTCATGAACTTTGCCTCCAACCTCCAGCAGCTGCGCCGGCAGCGCGGGCTGTCGCAGCAGCAGCTCGCCGACCGGCTGAACGTATCGCGGCAGGCGGTGTCCAAATGGGAGCGCGGCGAGGCGCAGCCCGACCTCGACCACGTGCTGCAAATCAGCCGCCTGTTCGACATCACGGTGGATCAGCTGCTCACCGGCGCGCCGCCCGCTTTTCCACAGCCTGTGCAAACCGGCGGGGGATGGCGCCGCCGCGCGGGCGCGGCGCTGCTCGCGGCGGGCGGCGTCCTCGGCGTGCTGGCCTGCCTGGCCGCGCTCTGGCTGAAGCAGCTGGACATGCAGACGGGCGAATGGTTCACACATGCGGCGGACTACCTGCGGCAGTTTCCGGCGTCGGTGTTCGCCGTGGGCGCAGCGCTGTGCCTCGCGGGCGGCATCGCCCTGCTCGCGCTGCCGCGGCGCAAAAAAGACCCGCGCACGCCGCCGTCCGATGCATCCCCTCGTTGACAAAAATCTGTAAAACAGGTACAATGAAAGCAGACAAAACGAGAATCATTCCTAATCTGCGCGCCGCGCAGGCTCACACATGAAATGGAGGAACGTCAATGGGTTTCAGCAACGTAACCGATTCGATTTATTATGTCGGCGTCAACGACCATCAGGTCGATCTGTTTGAGGGACAGTATGTCGTGCCCAACGGCATGTCGTACAACTCCTATGTGATCGTCGACGAGAAGATCGCCGTCATGGACACGGTGGACATCCACTTTTTCCAGGAGTGGCTGGACAACATCGCCGCCGTGCTGGACGGCAAAAAGCCGGATTATCTGATCATCCAGCACATGGAGCCGGATCACTCGGCGAGCATCGCGGAGTTTTTGAAGGTGTACCCGGACGCCGTCGTCGTCGGCAACGCCAAGACCTTCCCGATGATGCAGCAGTTCTTCGGCGCGGACATCGCGCCCAACCGCGAGGTCGTCGCCAACGGCGGCACGCTGTCGCTGGGCGGCCGCACGCTGACCTTCGTTTTCGCGCCGATGGTGCACTGGCCGGAGGTCATGGTCACCTATGACGCACAGGACAAGGTGCTGTTCTCCGCCGACGGCTTTGGCAAGTTCGGCGCGCTGGATGTCGAGGAGAGCTGGGCGTGTGAGGCGCGCCGCTACTACATCGGCATCGTCGGCAAATACGGCGCGCCGGTGCAGGCGCTGCTCAAGAAGGCCGCCGGGCTGGACATTCAGGTGATCTGCCCGCTGCACGGCCCGGTGCTGACCGGGGACCTCGGCTATTACCTCAACCTGTACAACATCTGGTCGTCCTACGGCGTCGAGTCGGAGGGCGTCATGATCGCCTACACCTCGGTGTACGGCAACACCAAGAAGGCCGCGGCGCTGCTGGCGGACAAGCTGAAGGCGAAGGGCTGCCCGAAGGTCGTGCTCACCGACCTGGCGCGCTGCGATCTGGCGGAGGCCGTCGAGGATGCGTTCCGCTACGGCAAGCTGGTGCTCGCGACCACCACGTACAACGCCGACATCTTCCCGTTCATGCGCACGTTCATCGACCACCTGACCGAGCGCAACTATCAGAACCGCACGATCGGCCTGATCGAAAACGGCTCGTGGGCCCCGATGGCGGCCAAGGTCATGTCCGGCATGCTGGAAAAGAGCAAGAACATCACCTGGCTGGACACCGTCACCATCCGCTCCGCGCTGACGGCGGAAAACGAGGCGCAGCTGGACGCCATGGCGGACGCGCTGCTGTAATCTCCCCTATTTTTGATGTGAAAAAAGGCTGGCAGAGTTTTTTCTGCCAGCCTTCGTTTGTCTGCGGTTGTTTTACAGGTAGTGATACCGGCTGCGGAAGCGGAAGATACACGCCAGCGACACGGCCAGCGCGAGCAGCTCCGCCGCCGGGATGGCGAACCACACGCCGGGCACGCCGAACAGCAGCGGCAGCAGCCAGATCGCCGCGATGAGAAACACGAACGTGCGCAAAAACGCCAGCACGGCGGACACCAGACCGTTGGACAGCGCGGTGAACAGCCCGGAGGCGAAGATGTTGAAGCCCATGAACAGAAAGCCGATGGCGAACAGCTTCATGCCGTCCGAGGCGATGTCGAACACCGCCGTGCCCGCCGGGGTGAAGACGCCGACCACCGCCCGCGACAGCACGACGGACAGCCCATAGGCCGCCAGCGAGCAGACGGCGACGAACAACAGGCTGAGCCGCACGAGGCGCTTGAGCCGGTCGCGGTCGTTCGCGCCGAAGTGGTAGCTGATGAGCGGCGCGACGCCGGAGGTGTAGCCGAAAAAGATCGCGGTGAAGAAAAACTGCGCGTAAAAGACGATGGTGATCGCCGCAACGCCGTCCTCGCCGAGGTAGGACAGCATAATCAGGTTGAACAGGAACGTCGTGATGGCGACTGCCAGATTGGACACCATCTCGGACGAGCCGTTCAGGCAGGTGAACGCCAGCACGCGGCCGCGCAGCACCGGGCGGGTGTAATACAGCAGCGGATTGCGCCGGCTGAAAAAGTAGCACAGGCCGATGACCGTCGGCACCGTCTGGCCGAGGCCGGTGGCCACCGCCGCGCCGCGGATGCCCATGCCCAGCGGGACGATGAACACATAGTCGAGCACGATGTTCGTCACGCCGCCGAGCAGCGTCGCCGCCAGACCGAAATTCGGCTTGCCCGCCGTCACAAAGAAGAACTGGAACAGAATTTGCAGCATACAGCACGGCGTGAACAGGCTGACGAACACGAGATATTCGCGGCAATAGCCGTACAGCGCGTCGGTCGCGCCGAGCAGGCGGACGAGCGGATCGGCAAACAGCACGGTCAGCACGGCGATGGCGACGCCCAGCGCGGCGGCGAACGCCGTCAGCAGCGAAAAGCTCTCGCGCGCCAGCTGCGGCTCCTGCTCTCCCATCTGCCGCGCCGTCACCGCGCTGCCGCCCGAGGCGATCATGATGCTGGCGGCGAGCACGAGATTGATGAGCGGGAACACGATGTTGATGGCGGACAGCGCGTCCGTGTTGACGAAATTGGAAACAAAACCGCCGTCCACCATCGTGTAAAACGAGTTGAACAGCATCATGGCCATGCTGGGCAGCGTAAAGCGCAGCAGGAAGCCCGGCGTAATCGGGCGCTCGAACGAATTCATAAACCCTCCACATCTTTGTTTGCTTCGATTTGGTATAAGTCCCTCTACTATAGCGCGCGTTTCCGCGCTTGTCAAGCGCCGCGCGCCCGCCGCGCAAACGGACATTTGACGGCGGCGGCGGTTCACGCTACAATAGACGGGAAGATGACAGGAGGAATATCAAATGACAGACAACCAGACGGCCGCGTGGTTCCGGCGCGGCATAAAAAACGGCGTTCCCATCGCGCTGGGCTATTTTGCGGTCTCGTTCACGCTGGGCATCGCCGCCCGGGACGCGGGGCTGACCGCCGCGCAGGGCGCGCTCGCCAGCGCGACGACGCTCGCCAGCGCGGGACAGTTCGCAGGCTTTCAGGTCATCGCCGCAAGCGCGGCCTATGCCGAGATGGCGGTCATGATGCTCGTCATCAACGCGCGCTATCTGCTCATGTCCTGCTCGCTCAGCCAGAAGCTCGACCCCGATCTGCCGTTTTTCCACCGGCTGCTCCTCGGCTGGGGCATCACGGACGAGATCTTCGGCGTGGCCAGCGCCGTGCCCGGCCGGCTGCACCCGTGCTACAACTACGGCATGATGGCGGTCGCTATTCCCGGCTGGACGACCGGCACCGTGCTCGGCATCGCCGTGGGAAACGTGCTGCCCGCGCGCGTGGTCAGCGCGCTCGGCGTCGGGCTGTACGGCATGTTTTTGGCGATTATCATCCCGCCCGCGCGCCAGAACCGCGTCATCGCCGCCGTGGTCGCCGTGTCCATGGCCGCGAGCTTCGCGCTGACCCGCCTGCCCGCGCTCGCCGCGCTGTCCTCCGGCACGCGCACGATTGTGCTGACCGTCGTCATCGCGCTGGCCGCCGCCGTTCTGTTCCCGGTACAGGAGGAGGAAGACGCCCATGCAGCATAATCCCTATCTGTACATCGCCGTCATGGCGGGCGTGACCTATCTCATCCGCGTGCTGCCGCTGACGCTCATCCGCCGCGAGATCAAAAACAGGACCATCCGCTCGTTTTTATACTACGTGCCCTATGTCACGCTGGCGGTCATGACCTTCCCCGCCATGCTCGACGCAACGGGCAGCCCCTGGTCGGGCGCGGCCGCGCTGCTCGCGGGCATCGCGCTCGCCTGGTGCGGCAGAAGCCTGTTCCAGGTCGCCGTCGCCGTCTGCGCCGTGGTGTTCGTGCTGGAGCTGTTCCTGTGCTGACCGGCGGGAATAAATACAATCCGTATTTTTATTATGATATTATATGAATTGTAAAGAACCCGGACGGGGCATTGCGCCCCGCGCCCGGAACCATTTCGCAAAAGGAGGCTGACCATGTCCCATTCCCACGACTCGCTCACCCGGCTGAGCAAATATCTCTCGCTGGTGCTGCGCCATCACCCGGAGAAAATCCATCTGTCCATCGACGAGCACGGCTGGGCGGACGCGCAGGAGCTGATCGACAACACGCTGGCGGCGGGCAGGTTCGACCTCTCGCGCGACGTGCTGGAGGAGATCGTGCGCACCGACAGCAAGCAGCGCTACAGCTGGAGCGAGGACGGCCGCCGCATCCGCGCCAATCAGGGGCACTCCATCCCGGTCGACCTGGAGCTCGCGCCGCAGACGCCGCCCGACGTGCTGTACCACGGCACCGGCCAAAAATCCGTGTCATCCATCCAGCGGCAGGGCTTGCTGCACATGAAACGGCTGTATGTGCACCTCTCGCGCGACATCGACACCGCCGTGACGGTCGGGCGGCGGCACGGCGCCTGCGCCGTGTTCCGCGTGAACGCCGCGCAGATGGCGCGCGACGGCTTCCCGTTTTACCAGTCGGTCAACCGCGTCTGGCTGACCGGGCACGTCCCGGCGCACTATCTGCACCTGCTGGACGGGTGAGCGGGCGCGCTCCCGCTGTGTCAATCGCCCAAAGACAGGCGCCCGCCGCGCCGCGCGCTTGGGCAGATTTCCGCGGCGATGCGGATTTTTTACGCAAAATACCACAAAATTGGTGATATCACTTGAACCTTTTTATCAAATGGTTGTATAATGAAGACAACACCTGTACACTGTACAGAAATTCGGTGTGAGTCACGTGTAACTATTTCATTTGGAGGGAACACCCATGTTTGAGAATCTGATTTCCGTATTAAAGGCAGATCGCAGAACGATTGTTTTCACCGAGGGCTCTGACCCGCGCATTCTGGAAGCAACCGCGCGCCTGTTGGACGAGGGTCTGATGGACGTCATCCTGATCGGCGCCGAGGACGAAGTGCAGGGCGCTGCCGCTGTCGGCAACTTCAACATCGAGGGCGCCGAGATCATCGATCCGGCCACCTACGCCGAGATGGACGCGATGGTCGACAAGATGGTTGAGCTGCGCAAGGGCAAGATGGATGCGGACGCCTGCCGCGCCGCGCTTTCCAAGGGCAACTATTTCGGCACCATGCTCGTCAAGATGGGCAAGGCCGACGCGCTGCTGGGCGGTGCGACCTATTCCACGGCTGACACCGTTCGTCCGGCGCTCCAGCTGATCAAGACCAAGCCGGGCAACAAGATCGTATCTTCCTGCTTCATTCTGTGCCGTCCGGCGGCGGACGGCGGCGATGAGCTGTACGCGATGGGCGACTGCGCCATCAACATCACCCCGGGCGAAGACGATCTGGTCGAGATCGCCATCGAGACCGCGCGCACCGCGAAGGCGTTCGGCATCGATCCGAAGGTCGCCATGCTGTCCTACTCCACCATGGGCTCCGGCAAGGGCGACAGCGTCACCATGATGCGCAACGCGACCGAGAAGGTCAAGGCGGCGAATCCGGACTTCGCCGTAGACGGCGAGCTGCAGTTCGACGCGGCGTTCTCCCCCGTCGTTGCCAAGACCAAGGCGAAGGATTCCCCGGTCGCAGGCCAGGCGAACACCTTCATCTTCCCGGACATCAACGCGGGCAACATCGGCTACAAGATCGCACAGCGTCTGGGCGGCTTTGAGGCCTTCGGCCCGATCCTTCAGGGTCTGAACGCGCCCATCAACGACCTGTCCCGCGGCTGCAACGCGGAAGAGGTCTACAAGATGGCGATTATCACCGCCGGCCTGAAGTAACGGTCGATTCCGAACAAACAGATACAGCCGCTGTCCGGCCGGACAGCGGCTGTCTTTCCTTACATCTGGCGCGGCGCACCGCCGCGCGTCCCCACAGGAGGAACCAAATGGCAGTTTACAGTTCGACAAAGCAGTACCACACCCGCGCGCACATGGGCATGATCGACGTGACCGGCGACTTTCAGCAGGCCGTCACCGAAGCCTGCCAGAAACACGGCATCCGCAGCGGCATTGTCACCGGCTTCACGACCGGCGGCGTGGCGGCGCTGACGACGCTGGAATTTGAGCCGGGTATGGTCAACCACGACCTCAAGGCGGCGCTGGACGTCTTTTCCCCGTACACCGACGAGCGCGGCCGCGTCATTCCGTATGAGCACCACAACACCTGGAACGACGACAACGGCTCGAGCCACATCAAATCCGCCCTGCTCAGCCCGTTCATCACCGTGCCGTTCATCGACGGCCGCATCACGGTCGGCCCCTGGCAGAATCTCACGCTGGTCGAATGCGACACGCGCAACCGCCACCGCGAAATTGTCTTCCAGGTGATGGGCGAATAACCGCGCAAAAAAACGCATTGTCCGTCGGGAAATGGCATGGCTTCGGTCATGCCTTTCTTTTTTCGCCGGTATCACCCGCGTTCCAGAAAGCCGATCACGGAAAATATCAATCCGACCAGCCCGATGCCGGTCGCGAGCAGCTCCATGCCCGACGAGCACAGCGCGAGCACGACGGCAAACAGCAGGATTGCGATGCCGAGTCCTATTTTTTTCATTGTCAGGCTCCTTTCCAATCGCTGTGCGCCGCTATGCCCGCCGGAAGCGCGACAGCAGCCGGTACGCGCGCAGCAAGACGGGGCGCAGCGGGATAACGCGGATCCAGACGCGGGCGAAAAACTCCCACCGGAAATCGCCCGGCGCAATCCACGCCCCCTTGCGCTGCACGCGCGTGACGAGCGCGAAGATCTGCGCGCGGCGAACCGGGCGCTCGATGGCGGTCTGCGCGTCGCCCACGATGTCATAGCCCTCCGGGCGGACGCGGCAGATGCGGTGCAGCACATACTGCCCGGTCGGGCGGCGGTAAAACACGATGTCGCCCGCGCGCAGCGCGCGGTCGGGCGTGCGGAAGCAGATGCTGTCGCGCCCGTCCGCCAGGAACGGGAACATGCTGCCGCCCGCCACCACCATGCTGACCTCGCGGCCCTCCTCGACCAGCCCGCGCAGCATGGAGACATATTCCTCTGTATTGACGACCTTCACGGCGCGCTCCCCCCTGTTTCTCTGTTGGATCGTATCACCTGTATCATAGCGCAAAGCGCCGGACAAAAAAAGAGCCGCGCACCGGCGGCTCTCTCTGTTTTATTCCTCTGCGATGATGACGGTAAACGGCTCGGTCGCCCCGCGCGGGTCGGCGATGTACAGCCGCTCATAGCCATAGCTGCGGACGACCGCGCCGTCTGTCACCTGCTCCCAGATGACGGGCGGATGGCGCAGCAGCCGGTTCTGCCGCACGGCAAACGAGACGCCCGCCGCGCGCTTCTGCACCGGCGTGCCGTAGTGGTAGAACAGATAGAACCGGAGATTGCCCTCCGGCAGCTCGTCCACGGAAAAATTGCTGCTCGAACGGTGCTTGTGATCGGACAGCGCCGAGGCCTGGCTGTCCACGCGGACGGCGGATTGCGCGACGACGGTGAACGCCTGCTGCGCGCCGCGCGGATTGGCGATATACAGCCGGTCGGAGCGCAGCACCGGGGCGGCGTGCCCCGAGCGGATGTCGCGCAGATAGACGGGGTCGCGGCGCATCGGCTCGTCGATCCAGATATCAAACAGGACGTCGTCCGCCTCGCGCTGCGCCGGCGTGCCGTAGTCGTAATAGGCGCGGAACAGCAGCTCCGCGTAGCGCCCATAGTGCTCCAGCGAAAAATTCCCGCTCGAACGGTGCAGCTCGCCCGCATACAGTTCGGCGGCGCTGCGGATGGTGGTCTTCGCTTGCATAAAACCCCTCCTCCTGTCTGCACATACTGTTACAGTTCGTATCTCTGTTCTGTCATTGTATCATATGCGCGCGACAGCGTCAAGCGGGGGCGGTCACTCCTCCAGATGCTCCAAGCCCTGGCTCATGATCGTGTGCACATGGTCGTCCGCCAGCGAATAGACGATGTTCTTGCCCTCGCGGCGGAAGCGCACGAGGCGGCTCTGCTTGAGCACGCGCAGCTGGTGGGAAATCGAGCTCTGCGTCATGTTGAGCGCCTGCGCGATGTCGCCGACGCTCATATCGCTCTCGACGAGCACATACAGGATCTTGATGCGCGTCGAATCGCCGAACACCTTGAACAGCTCCGCGAGGTCGTACAGCTCCTCCTCCGTCGGCAGCTGGTCGCTGATCGAAAAGCAGTCGGCGCCCGCCGGCATATTTTCCAGTTCTTTTTTGTCCATACTCACGGATCTTCCTCCTCCTCGACCGGGCGCGTCTCCACGTCGATGACGCGCCGGTTGGCTTCATAGGTCTTGCTCGCGCGGTTCATGCGGAAGACGATCACCAGATCGGACAGTCCGCTGTACACCAGCGCGGCGCCGGTCAGGCGCAGCGTCAGCGCCGCCGTCGAATAGGGGTTGAGCAGAATCGCCGCGCCGAGCACCACGGTGATCACACCGAGCACGAGCACGGACATGGCCGCCCGGTCGCCGAATCCGCGCAGGCCGAGGCCCTGCCGGATGTTCAGCGCGCCGTCGAACAGCAGCAGCAGACCCACGACGATGGGCAGAATCGAGCTGATGGCGCGCGGCTGGCTGATGACGAAGATGCCCGCGCCCACCAGAACCGCGCAGGCGAGCACCGCCCCCAGGCGCAGCCCGCCGAAGCGCACGCCGTCGGCGCGCAGGCTGCCGAGCACGCTCAGCACGCCCGAGGCGATGAGCAGCGCGCCGAGCACATAGCAGGCGACCTGCAAAAACAGGTCGGGGATCAGCAGCAGCGCCGTGCCCAGCGCCAGACTGCCGGCAGAGCCGAACAGCATACTGCCGCGGATTCTGCGAAACGTCTCAAACATGTGCAATCCCTCCTGATGCGGCGCGCGGCCGCCGGTTTTCTCTCTTTTGATTGTACGGCATCGCGCCGGTCGTGTCAATGACCGGGCGGCGCGCCGCCGCTTGCAATTTCTCCTGTTTTGGTGTACTATCATCTGTGGAGCCAATTCCACACAACTGTTTCATCAAATCCGGGCGCCGGGCGCGGTGCGGTCTGTGCCGCCGCTGCGCGGTGCGCCCCTTGTAGAAGGTGTTTGCTATGACGAAAATTGACATGATCTCCGGCTTCCTCGGCGCGGGCAAAACCACGCTGATCCGCAAGCTGCTGGAAGGTCCGCTGAAGGGACAGAAGGTTGTCCTCATCGAAAACGAGTTCGGCGAGATCGGCATCGACGGCGGCTTTTTGCAGGACGCCGGCATTGAAATCACAGAGATGAACTCCGGCTGCATCTGCTGCACGCTGGTCGGCGACTTCGCCCGGGCGCTGCACGATGTGCTCGCGCGCTTCGCGCCCGACCGCATCCTCATCGAGCCGTCCGGCGTCGGCAAGCTGTCCGACGTCGCCGCCGCCGTCCAGCCCGTGCTCCGGGAGGGCGAGGTCGAGATGGGCTGTCTGACCACCGTATGCGACGCCACCAAGTGCCGCATGTACAGCAAAAACTTCGGTGAGTTTTACAACAACCAGCTGGAGAGCGCGGGCACCATCGTGCTGAGCCGCACGCAGAACATGAGCGAAAAGCGCCTGGACGAGGCGCTGCAAATTGTCCGCGCGCACGCGGGCGAGCACACCCGCATCATCACCACGCCGTGGGATGAGCTGACCGGCGAGCAGATCTACAACGTCATGTGCGCCGACGGCCATCAGGCGCTGCTCGACGCCGCCGCGCTGTATACGCCGCACGAGCATCACGAGCACGACGAGCACTGCGGCTGCGGCCACGACCATGCGCACCATCATGAGCACGCGCATGAACATCATCACGAGCATCCGCACGAGCATGAACACGAGCATGAGCACCACCACGAGCACGCGCATCATCACGAGCATCCCCATGAGCATGAACATCATCATGAACATGAGCACCATCACGAGCACCACTACGACGAGCACGGCGTGTGCGCCTGCGGGCATCACCACCACGGGCACGACGCGGACGAGGTGTTCACGAGTTGGGGCATGGAGACCGCGCACAAGTTCTCCGAGAGCGACCTGCGCGCCCGTCTGGAGCAGCTGAGCGACGGCGAGCTGTTCGGCACGGTGCTGCGCGCCAAGGGCATCGTCCCGGCGCAGGACGGCGGCTGGCTGCACTTCGACCTGGTGCCGGGTGAAATCGAGCTGCGCCGCGGCGGCGCGGATTACACCGGCCGCCTGTGCGTCATCGGCGCGGGCATTCAGGAAGACGCGCTCGCCGCGCTGTTCGCCTGAGGTGTGCGCATGGAAATCCCTGTCTATTTCTTCACCGGCTTTCTCGAAAGCGGCAAGACCTCCTTCATCCACTCCATCCTGAAAGACCCCAACTTCTCCGAGGGCGAGCGCACGCTGCTGCTGGTGTGCGAGGACGGCGAGGTCGAATACGACTACGACCTGCTGCGCGACACCAACTGTGTGCTCAAGCCGATCGAAAATCAGGAGGACTTCAACCAGCTGCTGCTGTACGAATGCAACCGCAAATACAAGCCGGAGCGCGTCATCGTCGAATGGAACGGCATGTGGAAGCTGTCCGACATCCGGCCGGGCACCTTCCCCAAGAGCTGGGTGCTGTATCAGACGGTCACGACCGTCGATGCGCGCACGTTCGACCTGTATTTCCAGAACATGGGCGGCTATATGTTTGAAATGCTCCAACAGACCGACATGATCGTGTTCAACCGCGCGGACAGCGGGACGAAGGACATCGTCAAAAACCGCCGCGTGCGCATGATCAACCGCCGCGCCGACATCTTCCTCGACTATCCGAACGGCGAGAGCGAGGTGTATCAGGAGGATCTGAGCGCCAACCTCGACCTGTCCGCCGACGTCGTCGAGGTGTCCGAATCGGTGTTCGGCCAGTGGTACTTTGACGTGATGGAGCACACGGACAAATACGCCGGGCACACCGTGCGCTATCTCTGCCAGGTCTACCGCCCCAGGGGCATGCAGAAAAACTGCTTCGCCGCCGGGCGCTTCACGATGCTGTGCTGCGCGGAGGACATCACCTTCCTCGCGCTGGTGTGCAAGCATCCGTCCGCCGGCACGCTGGTCGACCGCGACTGGTACACGGTCACGGCGGAGGTGCGCGACGAGTTTTTCCCGGAATATCAGGGCAACGGCCCCGTGCTCTACGTCAAGTCGCTCGAACCGGCGCAAAAACCGCAGGACGACATCTGCTATATCAAATAAATACAGCCTTGTCCCGCAGCGGCCCGCCCGGCCGCTGCGGGATTTTTTTTTGTCCGCGGACGGCGGCGGCAAAAGACCCGCGGGTTCCGCAAAATCCCGGCCGGGCGCGCCGCAAAAGATTTTTTCTGCCATTATATCATTATATTCGATATAATGCAAGATTGACTTTACAGATTTTTCGGTCTATTATTGAGTTGTAAACCATTTTAATTCGGTATTATCCGCAAAATTCGAGATTATTCGACATTTTATCAAAGATATATCGAATCCAATTTTATTCAAAAATATTGTCAAATCAGAGGTGATCGCCATGTGCTCGTTAAAAGAGCTTGCGCAGGAATACTTACAGAACGCCGCCCGGATGGAGGTGCGCATCCAGCAGCTGGAATCCCAGGCCGCGCGCACGGTTTCGTTAGAAGTGCGCCGCAAGCTGCGCAGGCGCATCAACACGCTGCACGTCATGGTCAGCGAGAGCCGCCAGACCGCGTTTCACCTGGAGCACTATTACGACAAACCGGAGGAGGTCGCTGTCTATGTCAAGCCAAAGCCGCGGCGCGGCAGACCGAGAAAAAAATTCAGCCGTTACGGATATGGAGCTGCGACGCCGGCTCTTGTCATGCATGGCCGAAACGCTGACAAGCAGACAGTATCAGGTCTTCGTTCTGCACTTTCTCGAGGGCATGCCGCAGAAAGAAATCGCGGCCGAGTTCGGTCTGTCGCGCTCCGCCGTCAGCAAGACGGTGAACGCGGCAAAATATAAGCTGCGCCTCGCGCTGGGCTATACCTTTGAATCGCCTGAGCCCGAGGCGGAGTGGTACGAGGACAGCTGATTCCCGCCCGGCTGCGCGCCCGGGATACACCCCTTTCCTGTTTCCATACCGAACAACCTCTCTCTTTTCTCTCTGTGTTCAACCCAGCCGGGCGCGGCCGGGCAAGTAAAAAAGTCCGGGACATCCCGGACTTTTTTTGCGTGACTTTCGCGCCGGACGCGGTCAGCCGAACTGCTCCTTGCGGCGCTTGCCGTCGCGCAGCAGGCGGAACAGCGTGTCCGCGTCCTCCTGCTCGATGGCGTCGCGGTATTCGGTCAGGTGGCGGATGACCTCGTCGATCTCGGGCACCAGCGCGCGCCGGTTCTCGATGAACAGCTCGGTCCACATCGTCTCGTTGAGATAGGCCACGCGCGTCAGATCGCGGTAGCTGCCGCCGGAATAGCCCTTGTGCTCCATCTCGGACGGGCTTTTGATGTACGCACTCGAGATCACGTGGCACAGCTGCGACGTGTAGGCGATCATGCGGTCGTGGTGCTCCGGCGTGGTGACGACCAGCTGGCTGAAGCCGATTTTGGCGAACATGTCCTTGACCCGCTGGACGATTTCCGGCGTAGAGGCCGCGGTCGGCACGAGCAGCATGCTGGCGCCCTTGTAGAGGTCCGCGTGGGAGGCCTTGTAGCCGGAGACCTCGCGCCCCGCCATCGGGTGCCCGCCGACGTAATACAGCCCGTGCGCGCGGCACAGGTCGGTCAGGCGGTCGACGAGGTATTCCTTGATGCCGCAGTCGTCGGTGATGATACAGCCCGGCCGGAAGTGCTCGATGTGCTGCTCGACAAAATCGCACGACGCCTTGGGATAGAGCGACAGCAGCACGACGTCCGCTTCCCGCAGGTTGTCGTCCGTGCCGATCGCGTCGATGACGCCCTGCTCCAGCGCCAGCTCCGCCGTGCTGCGCGTGCGGTTGAAGCCGATGACGGTGTAATCCGTGTATTTTTTGAACGCGCGGGCAAACGAGCCGCCGATCAGGCCGAGGCCGATGACCGCGATGGTTTTCTGTTTCTGATCCATATCCTTGTTCCTTTGCATTGAGATGCCTGTTTTATTGTAGCAAGGGGAAAATGCAAAGTCAATGCCGGCGGGCACTTTTTGCATTTAAATCGCAAAATTGCCCCGCGCAAAAAAAGACCGGCGCATGAGCCGGTCTTTTTCTCTGTATTTGTCGTTCTGTCGAACGGTGTACGCTTGTTGCAGGCCGACCTGTAACATAAAATCGAAAACTGGCGCCCTGTTGTCTCGCGGGCAGTATGCCCCCACGCATACTCCCCTGCGCCGGTGCACACCATAATCAGCGCGCGCCGGAAGACGCGAACGCGCATACGCGCGCCGCCAAAAGCCAAATCATCCCCATGATTTTGCACGATCATCCGCCATTTTTCAATTTTAAGATAGGCTATCTTTAGCCTTATAGTATCAAATTTAGCCCTGTTTGTCAAGCGGTTCTTTTTACAATAGAACAGAGGAGTGTGATAGGGTTGGAGCTGAATTCTGCCATTATTAACCGTATTTTACAGCTCATGGACGAGCATAATATGTCGATTTACAAACTCTCGATGGTGTGTGCCATGCCGCAGTCCAGCATCAAGAATATCCTGTACGGGAAGAGCCAGAGCCCAAAGGTGGTGACCATCAAGCTGATCTGCGACGGGCTGGGGATGACGCTCGCGGAATTTTTCGATACCGACGAGTTCAACCACCTGGACGTAGAAATTAAATAAAAAAAAAGACAGATCCAAATGGATCTGTCCTCGTTTATGTAGGCATCGACCTATCTTCCCGGGCCGTCGCCAGCCAAGTATTGTCGGCGTAAATGAGCTTAACTACCGTGTTCGGAATGGGAACGGGTGTACCCTCATCACAAAAAACACCTACTGACTTTTCTTTTT
>DXIG01000094.1 GCA_019112985.1 Candidatus Butyricicoccus stercorigallinarum
GAGGCGTATGACAACGAAGGAAATATCGTCGAAGTGAACGAAAAGGGCGTTCCGCTGGACAAAGAAAAATATCCGGTTCAAGCGAAACCGAAGTGAAAAAATGACAAAAAGCAGTGCTGGAACAGGTTGCAGCATTGCTCGATGTAGGATAGGAAAACTCCCCTGCCAGCCGCTTTGTGGCGGTGAACAGGGGAGTTTTGTGATTACAGGGCAAACAGCCTGCGGATTTCTTCTATGACATCCGCCGTCGTCCGGTCCGCCTGCGCGAGCAGCGCCGGGTGGCCGTCCGCCATCGCGTACAGCGTGCCCGCGTGGCCGGCGAGCGGCAGGTCGTTCTCGTTGTCGCCGAAGGCGATGCACTCGTTCAAGTCCACGCGCAGGTGGGCGCGCAGCGCGTCCAGCGCCGTGCCCTTGCCGCAGCCCGCGCGCAGAAAGTCCATCCAGTCGCTGCGCCCGATGGCCGGGACGAGATAGGGGGCAAAGGAAGCGAACTGCGCGGCGAGCTCGTCGGACAGGCCGCCCTTGCGGTAGAGGGAGATTTTGAGAAACGGCTCCTCCACCGCGCAGAGATCGTCGACGACCGTCGTGTCGTTGCCCACGGTGTCGCGGATAAAGGCGACATAGTCCGGCTCTTTGGGCTGGACGTAACAGGTGTAGACGCCGGAGAGCAGCGCTTCACAGCCTGGCTGCGCGAGAATTTGGCGCAGCAGCGCCTGCCCGGTGGCGCGGTCGATGGTCTCGCGCGCGAGAATCTGGTTTTGCCAGACGGTGAGACTGCCGTTTTCGCAGATGTAGCCGATCTCGTCCGCGACCGGCGCGAACAGGCGGCGCAGATTGTGGTACTGTCTGCCGCTGCAGGCGGCGAAATAGACGCCGCGCGCGCGCAGCTCGCGGATGAGCGGGAACAGCGCGGGTGGGATGACAAATTCCCCCTCGCGCATCAGGGTGCCGTCGATGTCACTGGCAAGCAATCGAATCATGGGTATCCTCCTGCGTTTTTCTCTATTGTAGCATACCCGGCGCGACAAAAAAACCCTTCCCCGCAGGCTGTGCGGGGAAGGGAAAAGCGGCGCCGGAACGGCGCGTTATTTTGCGTGCTGCGCGACGGCGCGCGACGCCTTTTTGGCTGCGCGCTCCGCCTCGATGGTCGGCTGGAAGCGCTTGACTTCCTTGGCGATGACGCCGGACAGCGCGAGCAGGGAGATCAGGTTCGGGATGGCCATCAGCGCGTTGGCGATGTCGGACAGGTTCCAGACCAGGTCGAGCGACGTGGTCGCGCCGACGAACGCGATCAGCGAGAACAGAACGCGGTACGCCATGCAGATGGACGGCTTTTTGACGATGTATTCCAGCGCCTTTTCGCCGTGGTATTCCCAGCCGAGAATGGTGGAAAAGGCGAACAGGACGATGCCGATGGTGACGATCCAGCCGCCGAAGGTGCCGAGCACGGTTTCAAAGGCGGCGATGGTGAGCGCCGAGCCGGTGAGCAGCTCGCCGGTGGCCGGGTCGATGGTGCCAAGTACGCCGGAGCTGCACACGGCAAGTCCGGTGACCGTGCAGATGACGATGGTGTCGAAGAAGGTGCCCGTCATGTTGATGTAGCCCTGACGCACCGGGTCATCCGTGGTGGCCGCGGCCGCAGTGATGGCGGCGGAGCCCATGCCGGCCTCATTGGAGAACACGCCGCGGGCGACGCCGTAGCGCATGGAGTTCATCATGCCGGAGACGATCGTGCCGAGCACGCCGCCGGTGACGGCGTCCGTCGAAAAGGCGCAGCGGAACATGAGCGCGATGGCCGCCGGGATTTCCGCAAAATTGCCCAGAATGACGATGATGCCGAAGACCAGGTAAAAGACCGCCATCACCGGGACGATGACGGAGGAGACCTTGGACAGGCGGGTGATGCCGCCGAGCAGGATGACCAGAACCGAAACGGTGATTACCGCGCCGGTCACCCATGCGGGGACGGAGAACGTGCTCTGCAGGGCGGACGCGATGGAATTTGCCTGCGTCATGTTGCCAATGCCAAACGATGCGACGACAGCGAAGATGGCGAACAGCATGGCCAGAACGGCGCCGGCCGTCTTGTTGCGGAAGCCGCGCTTCATCGTGGTCATCGGACCGCCGAGCATTTCGCCCTGCTCATTTACCGTGCGGTATTTGATGGCGAGCATACATTCGGAGAACTTGCTGGTCAGGCCGAAGATGGCGGAAAGCTCCATCCACACCAGCGCGCCGGGTCCGCCGCTGACGAGGGCGGTTGCCACGCCGACGATGTTGCCGGTGCCGATGGTGGCGGCGAGCGCCGTCATCAGGGCGGCGAACGGCGAAATATCACCGGTGCCGCGCTCGGTCGTTCTGGCTTCCCGGCTCAAGACCGACTTGAGCGCGTAGGGAAGATTGAGCCAGCTGCGAAAGCCGATGCGGATGGTCAGAAAGATGCCCGTGCCCATCAGAAGCACCAGCATGACCGGACCCCATACGAAGCTGTCCACAGCGGAGACAATGTTGGAAACGGTTTCCATGCGTTCACTCACTCCTTTTTTGCAATAAAAAAACAGACATACCAATAGCGCGGATAAGACGCCATTGTCTGTCTGCCACGATGCATGGATCGCTTGCCTTTACTATACCTCATTTTGGAGTATGTTTCAAGATGGTTTTAAGATTTTGTTAAAATTTTGTAAGGCAAACCATTGCGGGACGCACCGGAGCCGGTGTGCCCGGCAGATTTTTGCGGCGCTGCCGCCTGAGATATGGTATGATAGCAGGGAGAGCGACAGAATACAAAGGAAGTGGAACGATGAAAAATTTTCGACTGACCGTGCAGTACGACGGCAGGCGCTACAGCGGATGGCAGCGGCAGGGCAACACGGACAAGACCGTACAGGGCAAGCTCGAGCAGATTCTGAGCCGCATGACGGGGCACGCTGTCGAGATCAACGGGGCCGGGCGCACGGACGCGGGCGTGCATGCGCGGGCGCAGGTCGCCAACGCGAAGCTATATACGGATTCCAGCGCGGCGGAGGTGATGGCGTATCTGAACGCCTATCTTCCGGCGGACATCGCCGTGACGGCGTGCGCACCGGCGCCGGAGCGCTTTCACGCGCGGCTCAACGCGAAGGGAAAGCGCTATTGCTACCGCCTGTGCGACAGAGGGGTGCCCGACGTGTTCACGCGCGGGTATGTGTGCGCATGGGAGAACGCGCTGGACGACCGCGCCATGCGGGAAGCGGCGGCGTATCTTGTGGGCACGCACGACTTCCGCGCGTTTTCCGCAGTCAACCGGCGGTTCAAAAAGTCCACCGTGCGCACCATCACGGCGCTGGAGCTGGCGCGGACAGGAAACGAGCTGTGCTTCACCGTCGAGGGCACGGGATTTTTGTATCATATGGTGCGCATTCTCGCCGGCACGCTCGTGGAGGTCGGCGAGGGCAAACGCGCGCCGCAGTCCATGCCGGACATCCTGTCCAGTCTGGACCGCCAGCAGGCGGGGATCACCATGCCGCCGCACGGGCTGATGCTGGAGGAGATCTTTTATTGAGCGCCGCTCACAGAAGGTGCGCGCCCAGCGTGAGCCCGGCGACGGCGGCCGCGATGCCGCACCCATAGCTCGCGCACAGATAGCCGATGCCGGCGGCGGGCGCTTCGCCGCGCAGCAGCGTCAGCGCTTCCACATGCAGGGTGGAAAAGGTGGTGAAGCCGCCGAGAAAGCCGGTGCCGAGCAGCGCGGACAGCGGGGCGGACAGCGCGGCCGCGCCCAGCAGGCCGAGCGCAAAGCTGCCGGAAACATTGATGCAGAAGGTGGCGAGCGGAACGCTGCGCTTCCAGCGGGTTTTGATCAGGTTGGTGCAGGCGGCGCGGCACACCGCGCCCAGACCGCCGCCGAGGGCGACAGCGAACAGGACAGACAGCGTCATCGGAGCTCCTCCCGCGCGCGTGCGCAGAGCGCCTGCGCGCAGCGCAGGCCGGCGCGGGCGGCGAGCAGACCGCCGAGCAGGCTGACGGCGAGATTGAGCGCGAGCAGAACATAGTGCTGTTCGAGCAGCAGGGCGGCGTTCTCGCGGGAAAAGGTCGAGAAGGTGGTGAATGCGCCGACAAAGCCGGTGCCGATGGCGCTGCGGGCGGCGGGGGAGAGGCGCGGCAGGCCGCTGACCAGCGCGAGCGCGAAGCAGCCGGCGAGGTTGACCGCGAGCGTGGACAGCGGGAACGGATGTGCGCCGACCCAGCAGGAGACGGCGTACCGGCAGACGGCGCCCAGCGCGCCGCAAAGACCAATGCGGAAATACATCGTGATATCCTTTCTGATTGTGCGGGGAGGATTGTGCTTTTTCTATGCATGGGACGGAAAACCGGCACACACAAAAATTTTTTTCGTGCCGGAAAAATCAAATTGCACAAAAACTGGCAGAAAAATCCGCCCATATCGCATGATTTTTCGACTTTTGCTGAATTTCTGACAGAAACCTTTGTATATTGTAACAATGAGGCGGAGCAATCGGCGCGCCGTTTTCGACACGATATGCACTCTCTACAAATACAATTGTATTTGTCTTCGTAAGAT
>DXIG01000095.1 GCA_019112985.1 Candidatus Butyricicoccus stercorigallinarum
CATGAGCTTTTCGATATATTTGCCGACGATGTCGCATTCTAAATTGACGACATAGCCGGGCTTGCGCGTGAGCAGCGTCGTCTCCTGCCCCGTGTGCGGGATGATGGAGACGCGGAAGCAGGTGTTGTCGACGTAGGCAACGGTCAGACTGATGCCGTCGATGGTGATCGAGCCCTTTTCGACGATATAGCGCAGCAGCGACGGCGCGGCGGAGACGGTCACCCACACCGCGTTGCCCTCCGGCGACAGATCGGTGATCGTGCCGGTGCCGTCGACATGCCCGGCGACGATGTGCCCGCCGAAGCGGCCGTCCGCCGCCATGGCGCGCTCCAGATTGACGCGCGATTTGGGGCGCAGCGCGCCCAGATTGGTGCGGCGCATGGTCTCCGGCATGACGTCGCCCTCAAAGCCGTCGGCGGTCAGCCGCACGACGGTCAGGCACACGCCGTTGACCGCGATGGAATCGCCCAGCTTGGTACCGCCGAGCACGGTGCTGGCGCGCACGGCGAGCACCGTGCTGGTCGCCGTCTGGCGCAGGCCGGTGATCTCACCGACTTCTTCGACAATTCCGGTAAACATACGTTCAGTCCTTTCGGATGCGGCCTTCGATGAGGAGATCGTCCTCCAGCCGCGTGATGGTGAGGTCGTGCAGCGCCAGCGCATCCGCCATGCGCGCGATGCCGGGGCCTTCGACCGGGCCGCGCGCCGCCGCGCCGCCGATCAGCTTGGGGGCGAGATACGCCTGCACGCGGTCGACCAGACCGAGGCGCAGCGCCTCGCCGTTGAGCGTGCCGCCGCCCTCGAGCAGCACGCCGTCCACCTGCTGGCGGCCGAGGTAGTCCATGACCGCCGCGAGATCGACGCGCGCGCCGTCCGCGTCGGGCAGCGGGACGACGGTCACGCCCGCCTGCTCCAGCGCCGCCTTTCGGCCGGCGTCCGCGCGCGCGCAGAACACCCAGGTGGGGATGTCGCGCGCCGTGCGCACGAGGCGGCTGTCGAGCGGGATGCGCAGCGTGCTGTCGCACACGAGGCGGATGGGATCGACGCCCGACTCGATGCGGCAGTTGAGCATCGGGTCGTCCGCCAGCACCGTGCCGATGCCGACCAAAATGGCGCGCAGCCGTTTGCGCGTCCGGTGCACGTGGGCGCGGGCGGCCTCACCGGTGACCCATTTGGAGTCGCCTGTGTGCGAGGCGATGCGCCCGTCCAGCGTCATCGCGTATTTCATGACGACAAACGGTTTTCCCGTGGTGATATAGTGGAAAAACACCTCGTTCAACGCGCGGCATTCGTCCTCCAGCACGCCGGACACGCATTCGATGCCGGCGGCGCGCAGGATGTCCAGCCCCTTGCCCGCGACCAGCGGGTTGGGGTCGAGGCAGCCGACGACGACGCGCGCGATGCGGTGCTCGAGGATCGCGTCGGTGCACGGCGGCGTGCGCCCCCAGTGGCAGCACGGCTCGAGCGTGACGTAGATGGTCGCGCCCGCGCAGTCCTCCGTGCAGTTGCGGAAGGCGTTGCGCTCGGCGTGCAGGCCGCCGATGCGCTCGTGCCAGCCCTCGCCGATGACGCGGCCGTCCTTGACGATGACGGCGCCGACCATCGGGTTGGGGGAGACGTGCCCCATGCCGCGCTCGGCCAGCGCGAGCGCGCGCCGCATATAGTGCTTGTCAGTGCTTGTCATTTCTGCCATTTTTATCAGCTCCAAAGCAGCAAAAAAGCCCCGTTTGTCTGACAAACAGGGCGCGGAAAATAAAAACGCCTGCTTCACATCCATGCGAAACAGGGCGACGAAAACAGGAGACATGAACCATGCCTCCAATCGCTTCTTCTTCCATCCAGACTGTCACTGTCGGCCCCGGAATCGAACCGGGTCAGCCGCGGGAAAAACTCCCAGCGGGTCGCGGGCTGTACCGCCGGTAGGGGGTTGCACCCTGCCCTGAAGAACGATCTCTTTTGTTGACGAAAACAGTATACTACGGCGCGCACAAAATTGCAAGAGCTTCGTCAAATGTTACAAAAAAATATGCGAAAGGCGCGCGCCGCTTTGGCAGGACGCGGCGAAAGCGGGAAAAAACGGAACGATGGGGGTTTCTAGCGGCTACACGTTGCGTTCTGCGCCGCGCGCGCGCAGCACGAGCTTGCGCGCCAGATCGACCGGCACGACCGTCGCGGCGAGCGCCGCCGCCGCGCCCAGCTCATACAGCGAGAGCGGCGTCGTGCGGAACAGCGCCCCGCCGAAATAGATCAGCGCGAGCTGCACGGCGGTCACTGCGCCCATGATGAGCACGAACAGCGGATTTTTGCCCAGATGCGCGAGCAGGTTGAGTCGGTGCGTGCGCGCGTTGAACGCGTGAAAGATGCCGCAGAAGATGAACAGCGCGAAAAACGCGGTCAAAAAGCGCAGCGGGTCGTAGCCGAAGCGGAAAAACCGGCGCGCCGGCTGGCTCCACAGGAACAGCACGCACAGCGCCACGGTGTACGCGCCGGTCGCGGCGATCTGCCCCTTCATGTAGCGGTTGAGCACCGGCTCGTCGCGCCGCTTGGGCGGCTCGCGCATGTATTCCTCCAGCGGCGGCTCGCCGGAAAACGCCAGCCCGGCGAGCGTATCCATGATGAGGTTGATCCACAGCATCTGCATGACGGTCACCGGCGTGTCGATGCCGAGCAGCGGCCCGAGAATGGAGACGCCGACCGCGCACATGTTCATCGTCAGCTGAAAGACGAGGAACTTGCGGATGCTCTTGAAGATGGTGCGCCCGTACAGCACGGCGCGTGCGATGGAGGCGAGGTTGTCGTCCGTGATGACGATGTCGCCCGCTTCGCGGGCGACCGCCGTGCCGCTGCCCATGGCGAAGCCGACGTCCGCCAGCTTGAGCGCGGGCGCGTCGTTGACGCCGTCGCCGGTCATGCCGGCGACCAGACCGGCGCGCTGCGCCGCCCGCACGAGCCGCACTTTATCCGCCGGCATCGCCCGCGCGACGACGGCGAGCTGCGGCAGGCGGCGGATCAGCTGTTCATCATTCCAGACGGCGAGCTGGGCGCTGTCGAGCACGAGGGCGTCCGCGTTCAGCAGCCCGGCCTGCCGGGCGACGGCGCGCGCCGTCTCCGGGTGATCGCCAGTCAGCATGACGGTCTGAATGCCCGCCGTGCGCAGCCGGTGCACCGCTTCCGGCGTCTCGCGCCGCATCGGGTCGCGCAGCACGACGAGCGCGGTCAGCGTCAGCCCGGCGGGCAGGTGCTCCGCCGTCACCGTCCCGTCGGTCGCCGCCATCGCGAGCACGCGCCCGCCCTCGCCCGCCTGCTCGCGCAGCAGGCGCAGCGGGATGTCGCGCGCGAGCGGCAGGCTTCTGCCGTCGGGGGACAGATAGCGCGTGCAGCGCGGCAGCAGCAGCTCGGGCGCGCCGCGCACCAGCGTCAGCGCCTGCATGGGAAGGCGCACTGCCGCGTACTTGCGGCGCGAATCAAACGGCACCTTGTCCGCCACGGGCTGCGTCTGGCCATCGTCCGCGCACACGGCGCGCAGCAGCGCGCGGTCGGTCGCGTTGCCGCCGGATACCTGCCCACTGGACAGAGATGCCCCGGTGTTGCAGCGGCAGTCGTCGCACAGGCGGCGGTACAGCGCGGGCGCGCCCGCGCGCACGGCGGCGATGCCGTCAAACCGCGTGCCGTCGCCCGCGAACACCGTGTCCGCCGCCATGCGCCCGCAGGTCAGCGTGCCGGTCTTGTCGGTGAACAGGATGTTCATGCTGCCCGCCGTCTCCATGCCCGTCAGGCGGCGCACGAGCACATGGTCGCGCAGCATGCGCACCAGATTGGACGAGAGCACGACGGTGATCATCATCGGCAGGCCCTCCGGCACGGCGACGACGAGCACGGTGACGGCCAGCGTGACCGCGTGCAGCAGGTGCTGGAGCACCGCCGCCGGACCCTGCGCCCAGCCGCCCTGCACGAGCAGCGACAGCGAGAGGTCGGACGCCGCGACGAGCGCGGCCGCGCCGATGCCCAGCCGGCTCAGCGCGCGCGCCAGCGCCTCCAGCCGCACGTGCAGCGGGCTTTCGCGCGGCGCCTCCTGCATCTGCCGCGCCATGCCGCCGTACATCGTCCCGCCGCCGACGGCCGTGACCTCCATCACGCCCTCGCCGGACAGCACAACGCTGCCGCGAAACAGCAGGCCGGACGGGTCGGCGGCGGAATTTTCCGCCTGCGGGCGCTTGCGCACCTCGCGGCTCTCGCCGGTCAGCGCGGACTGGTCGACCTCCAGACTGCCCGTGCGCAAAAAGCCGTCCGCCGGGATGCGCTCGCCCGCCTGCAACAGCACGAGATCGCCGCACACGACGTCGTCCGCCGGCACGGTGTACTGCTGCCCGCCGTCGCGGCGCACGCGGCAGGTGACGGCGGCGGCCTCCGCCTGCATGCGGCGGAACGCGGCGTCGCTGCCGTATTCCGACAGCGCGGAGACAAACGTCGCCAGGAACACCGCCACGGCGATGCCCGCCGTCTCGAACCACGGCGCGCCGCGCAGCAGAAAGACGGCGTTGATGGCGAGCGCGATGAGCAGAATGCGGATGATCGGATCCGCGAAGCCCTCTAAAACGCGCGGCAGAAAGCCGCCGCCCGCCTGCTTTTCCAGGCTGTTCGCGCCGTGCCGCTGGCGCGACAGGCGCACCTCGGCCGGGCTGAGACCGCCGCTTCCGGTCATAGACATCCCTCCTTTTGTCCTACCATATGCGGGAGCGGGGCGGGAAAGACGCAAAAAAACCGCCCGGCAACGCCGGGCGGACAGATGGTCGAAAAAAGCAAGGAGCCATGCAGGAAATAACAGGTTTTCTGCGCGCGGGAACAGCGTCCGGCAGCGCTTTGCCGCCCGCAGGCGGCAGTTCAAACCGTTTTTTCCGGCGACAGGCGCGTCGGAAAAAACACCGCTCAGCCCCGCAGCTCCAGATATTCGTCATACGTGCACTGCTTGTCCCACACGCCGTTCTCGTTGATCTCGATGATGCGGTTGGCGATGGTCTGCGTGAACTCGTGGTCGTGCGAGGCGAACAGGACGTTGCCCTTGAAGTCGATCAGGCCGTTGTTGACGGCGGTGATGGACTCCAGATCGAGGTGGTTGGTCGGCTGGTCGACGACGAGGACGTTCGAGCCGAACAGCATCATGCGCGCCAGCATGCAGCGCACCTTCTCGCCGCCGGACAGCACGTTCACCGGCTTGTACACGTCGTTGCCGGAGAACAGCATCTTGCCGAGGAACGAGCGCAGCGTGGTCTCCAGCGTGTCCGTCCGGGAATAGGGCGCGAGCCAGTCGAGCATGCTCTCGGTGTGGTCGTTGAAAAAGGAGGAATTGTCCTTGGGGAAGTAGGACTGGCTGGTGGACACGCCCCACTTGAACGTGCCCTCGTCCGGCTCCAGCTCGCCCATCAGAATCTGGAACAGCGTGGTCGCGGCCTGCTCGGTCTTGCCGACAAAGGCGATCTTGTCGCCGCGCGCGACGCGGAACGAGACGTTGTTGAGGATCTTCTCGCCGTCGATCGTCTTGGAGATGCCTTTGACCTCAAGGATATCCTTGCCCGGCTCGCGGTCCATGGTGAAGCCGACGAACGGATAGCGGCGGGAGGAGGCGGGCAGCTCGTCGACCGCCAGCTTGTCGATCAGCTTTTTGCGGCTGGTCGCCTGCCGCGACTTGGATTTGTTTGCCGAGAAGCGGCGGATGAACTCCTGCAATTCGCGGATTTTCTCGTCCGCCTTCTTCTTCTGGTCGTTGAGCATGCGCTGGACGAGCTGGGACGATTCGTACCAGAACTCATAGTTGCCGACATACAGGCGCACCTTGCCGTAGTCGATGTCCACGATGTGCGTACAGACGTTGTTGAGGAAGTGGCGGTCGTGCGAGACGACGATGACCGTGCCCTCGTAGTCCGCCAAAAAGTCCTCCAGCCAGCGGATGGCGTGGATGTCCAGATGGTTGGTCGGCTCGTCGAGCAGCAGGATGTCGGGGTGGCCGAACAGCGCCTGCGCGAGCAGAATTTTGACCTTCTCGACGTCGGTGCGGTAGCGCATGCCGCTGTACAGCAGATCGTCCGCCTTCAGGCCGAGACCCTGCAGCAGGCGCCCCGCCTCGGTGTCCGAGTTCCAGCCGTCCAGCTCGGCGAATTCCGCCTCCAGCTCGGCGGCGCGGTTGCCGTCCTCCTCGGTGAACGGGTCTTTGGCGTACAGCGCGTCCTTCTCCTGCATGATCTGATACAGGCGCGGGTTGCCCTGAATGATCGTGTCGAGCACGGTGAAGTCGTCAAAGGCGAAGTGATCCTGGCGCAGCACGGACATGCGCAGGTTGGGGTTCATTTCGACCGAGCCGGTGGACGGCTCGAGGTCGCCGGACAGCATGCGCAGGAAGGTGGATTTGCCCGCGCCGTTGGCGCCGATGACGCCATAGCAGTTGCCCTCGGTGAATTTCAGATTGACGTCGGAAAACAGGTTCTCGCCGTCGAAATTGATACTCAGGTGGTTGACAGTAAGCATGAATCCTCCGAAAAATACATAGGGGTGAATGAATCAGAACAACAGGTCGATGCACATGCCCGCGGCGACGGCGGCCAGCCAGGTGCAGCCGATGATGCGGAATGCGTCCCTGCGGCGCGGCGATTCGCGCACCAGCAGGACGAAGCCGAAGCCCGCGCCCGCGGAAAGCCCCGCAATGGCGGCGCCGAAGCTGATGGCGCCCGAGAGAAACAGCTCGGTGAGCAGCACGGAGACGGCGCAGCCGGGGAACAGGCCGATGAGCGCGCACAGCGCGGGCTGCCACAGCGTGCCGCCGAGCAGCAGGGCGGACACCGTGTCCTCTCCGATGAGGTAGACGATGGTGTTCAGGACGAGCATGGTGACGAACAGAAACGCGGTCGTGCTCAGCGTGCGCGACACCGCCGCGCCGAACACCGTGCGCCCGCCGCAGCAGGAGCAGCTTGCGTTCACCTCGTCCATGTCCATCTCGTCGTCCGGCAGCTCGTCCGGCCGCCAGGCGCCGCGAAACAGCGTGAAGTAGAACAGATAGCCCGCGGCGATGGCGACAATCAGCTTGACGCCGAGCAGCCCTAAGATGGTTTTCCAGTCGCTGCCGTTCGCCAGCAGAATGGGGATCGCCTCGTCCGAGGTGGACAGATAGACGGCGATCAGCGTGGCCGGGGGCAGGAAGCCGCGGCAGTAGAGCGCCGAACAGCCGACGGAAAAGCCGCACTGCGGAATGGCGCCGACGAGCGCGCCGATGACCGGCCCGGCGGGCTCGGTGCCGGTGACGATGCGCGTCACCGTGTCCATACGCGTCTCCATCCAGCCGATGGCGAGATAGACGAGAAACAAAATGGGAATGGTCTTGGCCATATCCAGAATACAGTCGAGCAAAACGTCCAGCAAACAGGTCACTCCTTCCATGTGAACGGCTGCGCGCCGGACCCGATACACCCGGCTTGACAGTAAAAATCAGTATAGCATACACCAAAATAAAAAAACAGATGCAGGATACATAAGAAATCGCGAATTTTTGAGGGATTCTTTCATCTTTGCTGCAACAGGCGGGCGATTCATGGTACAATACAAACAAAAAGGAGGCGGAACGGATGACGGAAAAAACCCTGTCCGCGCGCGGCGGCGTTCTGCACTACTGGATCGCGCGCGGCGGCCGCCCGGACGCGCCGTGCCTCGTCTTTCTGCACGGGCTGACGGCGGATCACACGCTGTTCGACCGGCAGGCGGCGCACTTCGCGGGCGACTGCACCGTGCTCATCTGGGACGCGCCCGCGCACGGCAAATCGCGCCCGTATGCGCCGTTCAGCTATGCCCACGCTGCGGAGCTGCTGTGGGAGCTGCTGTGCGCCGAGCGCATCGCGCGCTGTGTGCTCGTCGGACAGTCGATGGGCGGCTTTGTCGCGCAGCTGTTCCTGCGCCAGCATCCGCACGCCGCGCAGGGCTTCGTCGGCATCGACACCTGCCCGTTCGGCATGCGCTATTACTCCAGCTCCGACCTGTGGTGGGTGGAGCAGGCGGGGCGCATGTGCCGCATGCTGCCGGAAAACGTCCTGCGCGCGAGCATCGCCCGCGCCTGCACGCACACGCCGCACGCCTACCGCAGCATGTGCGGGACGCTCGCGCAGTACGGCCGGGAGGAGCTGTGCGCGCTGATCGACGTGGGCTACCGGCAGTTCGCGCGCGAGCTGTGCGACATTCACCTGCCCTGTCCGGTGCTGCTGCTGGTGGGCGAGCACGACATCACGGGCAAGGTGCGGCAGTACAACGAAGCCTGGCACGCGCAGGAGGGCTACCCGCTGCACCGCATCGCGCGCGCCGCGCACAACGCCAATGTGGACAACAGCGCGCAGTGCAACCGGCTGATCCGGGCGTTTGTCCAGGACTTGTGAGCGCAAAAAAGGCGGCCGCCGGGGGTGTCCCGGCGGCCGCTTCGCGGTCGTCTGTCAGCGGCTCGCCGCCTGGCGCAGGCGCTCCATGCGCTCGCCGAACGCGAGCACGGTTTCCACCGCGCCGTCAAAGCCGACCGCGCTGGTGGAGACGCACAGGTCGTAGCTGGAGGCGTCGCTCCAGCGCTTGCCCGTGTAGTAGTTGAAGTAGCTGGCGCGCTTTTTGTCGCGCTTGAGGATGGCGTCCTCGATGCGCCGCTCCTCCATGCCGAGGTCGTTGACGGCGTGGCGGATGCGGAATTCGATGTCCGCCGTGCAGAATATGCGCACGACGTCCGTGCGCTCGCGCAGGACATAGCTGCCGCAGCGCCCGACGACGACGCACGGACCCTTGTCCGCCGCCTCGCGGATGATCTTGGCCTCCTCGAGGAACAGCTTGTCGCTCATGTTGAGGTCGGACGAATGGGACAGCGAACCGGCGGCGGTGTAGCTGCCCATGACGAGGGAATAGAGAAAGCTGTTGGTCGGCTTTTCGTCGAAGCCCTCGAACAGCTTGCGGCTGACGCCCGCGTTTTTTGCCGCCATGTCGACGATCTGCGAGTCATAGAACGGGATGTTCAGCAGCTGCGCGAGCTTTTCGCCGACGATGTGTCCGCCGGAGCCGAATTCGCGTTCGATGGTATAAATGGTAGAGGTTGTCATGGGAAGATCCGCCTTTCTTTCGCGCCCGCCGGAAGACGGCCGGCGGGCGCGGACTTGATAATCACAGGTTTATTGTAGCACATTTTTGCAGATGTGAAAAGGACGGAACGCGCACGCGCCGCGGGGAAAGCGGATTTGCGCGCGTGGAGGCGTCATGGATGCGCCTTTGTCCGACAGAAAAAACCACCAAAGGATTGCACCAAAACTGCGGAAAAACGGGTCACGTTTCACGAAAACAGCGCGGGAGAATCGCGATTTCCCGCTTTTTTAAGTGAGAAATATTGAACAAAACAGGGTGCTGTGGTATAATAAAACGCATGATATTGTTACTTAATGCATTTGCAGAAATTTATATATTTTCTGCTGTGAGACAAGGAGTGTCAAAATGAAGCAGACATTTGAAGAAGCCGCATGGTATACCATCGCCGCGAAGGTCGGGGGCAAGGTGATCGAGGTGGAGAACGCCTCCGTGGAGAACGGCGCCGCCGTCTGCCTGGCTGACGCCGCCGGCGCAGATCATCAGCTGTGGGCGATTCAGCATATCAACGGCAAGTACTACAAGATCATCAACAAGCATTCCGGCAAGGCGCTCGACATCATCAGCATGGGCGTGGTCAACGGCGCGAACCTGCACCAGTGGGACTTCGTTGACGGCGACAGCCAGATGTGGTTCTTTGAGGAGCAGGAGGACGGCGCGCTCGTCATCAAGTCGGCGCTGTCCGCCAAGTGCATCGACGTCGTCGGCATGAACGCCGAGGTCACCGGTGCGCGCCTGCAGATCTGGGTGGATGTCGGCGGTGACAACCAGAGATGGGTGCTGACCGCAGCCGAGGCGCCCAAGGCGGAAGCGCCGCAGGAGCCGCAGGCGGAGGAAGCCAGGGCGGAAGAGGTCAAGGCAGAGGAGCCCAAGGCGGAGCCGGCGGAGGAAGCGCCCAAGGCGGAGGAAGCCGCTCCGGCGAAGAAGACCACCCGCAAGAGAACCACCTCCACGGCGAAGAAGACGACCACCCGCAAGAAGGCGTCCACCGCGACCGCCAAAAAGACGACGACCCGCAAGACCGCCGCGAAAAAGACGGCGGACGGCGAGGAGAAGCCGAAGCGCACCCGCAAGACCAAGGCGCAGCGCGAGGCGGAAGCCGCCGCAAAGGCCGCAGAGGAAAACAAGGAAGCCTGAGTTTGATTTCCCCGGTGCATGCGATCCCGTACGCCGGGGATTTTTTTCTTCCGCGAACTGTAACGGTGCTGTCATTGTATTGCCCCGGGCGGTGTGATACAATGGGGGCGTGAGGAAAGGAGTGTTTGGACATGATGTATGATGCGCAGGCGCGGCGGCGCTACAAGGCGCAGGCGCGGGCGGATATCCGCGCGCAGTTCTGGCCGACCATGCTGACCGTTGCGCTGGAAACGGTGCCGATTCTGCTCATTTCGATGATTTACGAGACGGGAAATACGATCGGCGAAGACGGAACGATACAGAACGTCGAGCTGTTCGCCGGCTGTCTGGCCATCTATCTGCTCGCGATGGTGTTCATCGCGGCGCCGCTGGAGTTCGGCGCGAAGCATTACTTCGCCGCGCTGGCGCGCGGACAGGAGGCCTCTCCCATGCTGGTGGCGGCCTGCTTCGCCAGCGGCAAAAAGTACGTGACCTCGCTCAAGCTGACGTTTGGCATCTTTGTCTATGCGTTTATCTGGTGGCTGCTGCTCGCCGCGGTGACCGTGCTGATCGTGATGTTCGCGCTGCTCGGACAGGCGCTGCTCGCCGCGCTCGGCGCGCTGCTGATCGTTCCGCTCGCGCTGCTGGTGTCTGTCAAGATCCGCCGCTTTGACGGCGCGTATCTCCGCATGATCGACAATCCGGACGGCAGCGTGCGCAAGGCCATCGGCGCGTGTGTGCCCATCTTCGACGGACACAACGCGGAGCTGCTGGTGTTCGACCTGAGCTTTTTTGTCTGGGCGCTGTTCGGCGTGCTGACGCTCGGCGTGGTCATGATCTACGTCACCGCCTATCAGGAAATCGCCTTTGTGCACTACTTCGACGCGCTGTCCGGCAGAACGGCGCGCGGCGGCGAAGCGTTGCCCGAATGAGAACAAAAAAACGGACGTTTGCGAACTTGCGAACGTCCGTTTTTTCATGCTGCCGAAAAAGCAATGGTCATGCAGGAAAGCTTCTTGCGTGCGCTGCCGCGGGCTGTTGTTTTTTCATGCCCAGAGCAGGATCAGGCCGAGCGAGAGCACAAAGCTGACCGCCATGCTCACCGAGCTGAGCGCCGCGATCATCGACTGGCGGCAGCCGCAGGCCAGACCGTAGGCGACGGACAGCGTCGTGACCGGCGCGATCAGGCACAGGCACAGCGTCTGCCGCGTCACAGCATCGAACGGCGTCAGCAGATAGACCGCCGCCGCGGCGAGCAGGCAGAGCGCGTAGCGGATGCCGAGGATGCGGCACACCTCGCGGATGTCCTCGCGCGGCAGGTGCCATTCAAAGATCAGGCCGAGCGCGAACATGGCGAGGAAGGTGTTGCCCTGCCCGAACAGCGCGCACATGTCGAAAAACGCCTCCGGCAGGCGGATGCCGGGCAGATAGAGCACGAGCATGATGAAGTACGCCAGAAAGGGCGGGGAGTGGAACAGCTTGCGCACGATGTCGCGCAGCGACAGGCGGCCGTCGCTGCCGCTCAGGGAGGCCGCGGCGGAGTAGGAGATGCCCGTGCCCATCGGGTTGTTGCCCGCGTCGAACATGCACAGGCTCAGCGTTGCGGAGGCGGGCAGAAAGCCCTGCACGAACGGCAGCGCGAAGTTGCCGATGTTGTAGCCGGGCACGTTGAGCACATACAGCGCGCGCGTCTCGCCGTCGCGGCGCACGGAAAACAGCCAGCCCGCCGCGAGCAGCAGCAGGTTGTAGCCGAAGCCGATGGCGAGGGCGAACAGCAGCGACGTGTCGAAGGAGAACGTGCGGAAGCCGGCCATCAGCGCCATCGGCATTGTGATGTGAATGATGATGGTCATGAGCACCCGGCTGTCCTCCTGCTGCAACAGGCGGAAGGTCTTGGCGAGATAGCCGAGCGAGATCATCAGCACAAACGCCAGAATTTTGAACAGAATTGTTGTCATGCGGCGGGAACCTCCTGCGGGGGAATACAGTTCCTATTGTACTGCGCGGGCGCGGGACGGGCAAGCAGTTTTTGCGGATTTCGGCGCAAAAAATGACCGGTTTGTAAAGGGATTGTGACATTTTTGTGCAATATCTGGCTGTTTGACGCCGTATGTGGTAGGATAGAGAAAACTTTTGGCAGGAGGCGGGCGAACATGAGGTGGAGCGGGAGGGGCATCCTGTGGGCGGCGGCGCTGGCAGCGCTCGCCGCGGGCGCGGTCTGGGCCGGACGCGCCGTGCTGACGCGCGGCTATACGGGCGAGGATTTCGACATCCCCGCCTATCAGAGCGCGCACGACGAGGACGGCGACGGCGTGGACGACCAGACCGACGTGCTGCGCGGCGCGAAGGCGTATGTGGCCACCCGGCCGAAGTACGAGAGCCGCTATTACGACGGCGGCTATCCGGACGACGGCTACGGCGTGTGCACCGACGTCGTGGCGCAGGCGCTGCGCGCGGCGGGCTACGACCTGCGCGCGCTGGTCGACGAGGACATCCGGGCGAACCCGTCGGCTTACGGCATCAGCCGTCCGGACGCGAACATCGATTTTCGCCGCGTGACCAATTTGGACGTCTATTTCCGGCGCACCGCGCTCTCGCTGACCACCGATGTGACCGACATCGCGCAGTGGCAGGGCGGCGACATCGTCGTGTTCCCGCACCACATCGGCATCGTCTCCGACCGGCGCGGCCGCGACGGCGTGCCCTATGTCATCCACCACGCCTACCCCGGGCAGCGGCAGTACGAGCAGGCCATTCTCGACGGGCAGTACGGCGTCATCGGGCATTACCGGGTGAGCTGAGGCGCGCGGCGGCTCGCATTGTGGTCGCTTTCTCTGCAATTTCTGTTGTACTGCGGCGGCAGAAATGGTATAATAACTTCGGAAAACGTGCACGGGGCGGAAGATCGGCCCCGAAATCATCTGAAAGGGGCAAATCTTTATGCCGGGCAAAATCGTATTGGGCGCACAGTGGGGCGACGAAGGAAAGGGCAAGTATATCGACATCTTTGCTTCGCAGGCCGACCTCGTCGTGCGTTCGCAGGGCGGCAACAATGCTGGCCATACCGTCGTCGTCGGCGACGAATCATATAAATTACAGCTCATTCCGTCGGGTATCCTCTACCCGGACTGCGTCAACGTCATCGGACCGGGCGTGGTCGTCAACCCGAAGTCCATCCTGGGCGAGATCGACGGGCTGAACGCGCGCGGCATCTCCACCGACAAGCTGTATATCGACGCGCGCGCACACTGCATCCTGCCGTGGCATCTGGAGCTGGACGCGCTGAGCGAGAAGGCGCGCGGCGGCGATGACATCGGCACCACCAGAAAGGGCATCGGTCCGACGTATATGGACAAGTCGGAGCGCATCGGCGTGCGCATGCACGATTTCGTCGATCCGGACCGCTTTGAGGCAGTCATGACCGAGGCGTGCGCGCGCAAGAACAAGGTCATCACGGGCGTATACGGCGGCGAGCCGATCGACATTCAGCCCGTGCTCGCGGAGTACCGCGTCTACGCGGAGCGCCTGAGAAGCCACGTCTGCGACACCTCCGTGCTGACCTATAACGCGGTCAAGGCGGGCAAGGAAGTGCTGTTCGAGGGCGCGCAGGGCACGCTGCTCGATCTCGACATGGGCACCTATCCGTACGTCACCTCGTCGCACCCGATCTCCGGCGGCTGCTGTGTCGGCTCCGGCGTCGGCCCGACCGCCATCGACGAGGTCGTCGGCATCTGCAAGAGCTACACCACCCGCGTCGGCAAGGGTCCGTTCCCGACCGAGCTGTTCGACGAGACGGGCGACTATATCCGCAACGCCGGCGGCGAGTTCGGCACCGTCACCGGCCGCCCGCGGCGCACCGGCTGGTTTGACGCGGTCATCGCGCGCTATGCCGTCCGCGTCAACGGCCTGACCGAGATGGTCATCAACAAGATCGACCCGCTGTGCGGCCTGCCCAAGCTGAAGGTCTGCGTGGCCTACGACTTCAAGGGAGAGCGCATCACCGAGTTCCCGGCGAATTTCGCCGATCTGGAGCACTGCACGCCGATCTACGAGGAGTTTGACGGCTTCACCGAGGACATCACGGGCTGCAAGACGTTCGACGAGCTGCCCGCCAATGTGCGCAACTATATCAAGCAGCTGGAGAAGATCATCGAGTGTCCGGTTCGCCTGCTCGGTGTAGGCCCCGGCCGCGATCAGGTCATCGCCATCGACAAGTAATCGACGGCTTCCAACATTTACAGACAGAACAGGCAGGTACGCATGGCGCGCACCTGCCTGTTTTTTTCACGCCCGCTCTGCGGGCGTTTTATTGTTGTCTCCGCCGCGCCCGCAGGCACACGCCGGTGGCCAGCAGCGCCGCCGCCGCGAGCACACAGGGCAGCAGCGCGAGCTGGTACAGGCGCAGCGCGTCCGCAAACGAGCGGTTTGCGCCCGCCGTCAGCAGGCACACCGCGCCGCCGAGCGCCGCCGCGCCCCAGACGAGCCGGCGCACCGTGCCGTGCCGCGCGGCCGCCTGCACGCTGCCCGCGAGAAAGGAGAGCAGCAGCGCCGCGCGCGCCACAGTGCACACGATCAGGCTGCCCGAGATGAGCACCTCACCGCGCTGGAACGACTCGCCCAGCTCCAGCACGCTGGCCGCCGTGTACGACGGATAGAACACCGCCTGCGCGCCCGCCTCGCCGAGCAGGCAGAGGTTGCGCACATACAGCAGGCACAGCAGCACGCCCGCCAGCACGCAGGCGCGCAGCAGGCCGCCGCGCGTCTGGCTTCCCGTGCCGCCGAGCGCCGCCGCAGCGTAAAACACCTCGCCGAACGGCGCGGACAGCAGCAGCCCGGCCTCGGACAGCACCGCCCGTCCGCCATCGGGCAGCAGCGGCCACAGGTTTTGCCAGTCCAGCTGGCGCGCGGACAGCAGCAGCGACACGGCGAGCGCGAGCACGACGACCCACAGCACCGGCTCCGTCCACAGCGCGAGCTGGCGGATGCCGCCGTCCGCCGCCGCGGCCGCGCAGAGCAACACCGCCGCCGTCAGCAGCCAGACCGGCCACTGCCCGCCGGACACCGTGCGCACAAAGAGCACGCCGCCGAGCACCGACATGCACAGCGACCAGAACGCCAGCGCGGACAGCGCCGCGAGATACAGCGCGCCGCCGGCCGAACCGAACGCCGCCGCGGGCAGGTCGAACCACGGCACCTGCGGCATGCGCTCGGACGGCAGACAGCACAGCGCCGTCAGCGGCAGGCTGAGCGCGCCGGCGAGCGCGAGGGCGATCCAGCCGCTGCGCCCGGCCTCCGCCGTCATCGTCAGCGACCAGCCGCTCAGCACGACCAGCAGCAGGCAGGTCACCTGCCGCCCGTGTATGCGGTTCATCGGCTGCCCCCTTCCGCGCTCGGCGTGCAGCGCAGCGTCACCGACACCGCCACGGGCGCGTCGCGCCAGCCGGCGTCCGTCTCGCCCGTCTGCTGCGCCCAGACGCGCCCCAGGCCGAGCGCGTCGCAGCCGGTCTGCTGCAATGTCTCTATGAGCTGCACGCACTGCGCGCGCAGTTCGTCCGCCGCCTGCTGCGCCTGCGCCTGCGATTCACAGGCGAGCGCGGCGGAGACGGCGACGGAATAGGCGGGCGCGCTGTCTGTGCTGTCCGCGCGCACAGTGGCGGACAGATCGTGCAGCTGCTCGCGCGCGCCGCCGGCATCGTATATTGTGGCCGTGTCGCCCGCCGTCAGCAGCAGGCACAGCGCGCCGGTCTGCGCCTCGTCCAGCCAGCCGCACAGCGCGCCGCTGGAGAACAGCGCCGCACCGTCGAGCACCGCCTGCCCGCTGCGGACGGATACGGCGGGCAGCACCGGGTCGATGCCGTCGGACAGCGTGCGGTCGAGCGCGCGGTACAGCGGCATGTCCGGCGTCTGCGAGCGGCTGACCGCCAGATCGATGCTGTCACCCAGCGCAAAGCCCGGCGGGTCGCCGCTGACCGAGCTGCAGGCGGTCAGCACGGTGTCCGCCTGCGCGTTTTTCACCGCGCACAGGCGCACGGAGGGGCGCACCTCGCTGGAAACCGTGAGCGCGCGCACCGTCTCCTCCATGCCGCCGCGCAGCAGGTTCGTGCCGAGCAGCAGCACGCGCGCGTGGCTCCAGTACAGATGCGTGTCGCGCCCCGCACCTGCGCGGTCGATGGCCTGCGCGATGCCGGGCGCGCCGCTCACCACGGTCATCGACTGCGGCACGGCGCTGTCCGCGCTGGGCAGCGCCAGCTCGGCGGTGAGCGTATACGCGCCGTCCGACTGCGAGACAGCGCCCGCCGTGACGGGGGTCAGCTCGCCCGCGTCGCGCCAGCGGCAGCCGCACAGCAGCAGGCACAGCAGCGCCGCGCCGCACGCCCGCCTCACCGGCGCACCCCGCGCCGTCCCGCGAGAAAGCGGTGATCCGGCTGCATGGCGAACCACGGGAAGCGCAGCACGACGTCGTCGCGGCTGCGCGCCTCGCCCGACAGCAGGTTGGTCAGATAGGGCACGCCGCACGAGCGCAGGCGGCACAGGTGGGCGAGAATGCCGCCCAGGCCGAGCAGGACGCCGTACAGGCCGAGCACCGCCGCGCACACCAGCAGGAAAAAGCGGTAGACGAGCGCCGCGGTGCGCAGCTTGGGCACGATGAGCGCGGTTACGCCGGAGAAGGCGATGACGATCACCATCGGCGCGGAGACAAAGCGCGCCTCCACGGCGGCCTGTCCGAGCACCAGCCCGCCGACGATGGACAACGCCTGTCCGATCGTGTCCGGCGTGCGCGTGCCGGCCTCCTTGAGGATCTCGAACACGGCGAGCGTGCCGACCGCCTCGGCGAACGTGGAAAACGGCACGCCCTGCCGCGCGGCGGCGACGGAAAACAGCAGGCGGGTGGGGATCATCTCCTGGTGCCAGGTGAGCAGCGAGACGTAGGCGGCGGGCAGCGTCAGCGTCAGGAAAAAGCCGAGGATGCGCAGCCAGCGCGTCAGGTTGGTGTACAGATAGGAGATATAGTAGTCGTCGTTGGCCTGAAACGCCTCCTGTAAGATGTGCGGCAGCGTGAGGGCGACCGGCGTGCCGTCCACGATGAGCGCGACGCGCCCCTCCAGCAGCTTGGCGGCGACGATGTCCGGGCGCTCGGTCGCGCCCGCCGTGGGGAACGGGGAGGCGCGGTTGTCGCGGATGATCTCGCTGAGGTAGTTGGCGTCGAGGACGGCGTCGAGCGGGATGGCGGCGACGCGCCGCTTGACCTCCGCAAGCACGTCCGTGTCCGCGATGCCGTCGAGATAGCAGACGCAGACGGTGGTGTGCGACACCGAGCCGGCCTGCAAAAATTCAAAGCACAGCTGCGGCGTGCGCAGCCGGCGGCGGATGAGCGACAGATTGCCCATGAACGCCTCGGTAAAGCCCTCGCGCGGGCCGCGCAGCACCTTTTCGTTGTCCGGCTCGTCCGGTCCGCGCCGGACGAAGCCCTTGGTGTTGAGCACGGCGGGGCGGCTGTCGCCGTCGACGAAAAGGATAGTGTCGCCGTACAGAAAGGCGGCGAACAGCTTGTCCACGCCCGGGTCGAACGGGCAGTCGTTGACGTGCAGCACCTCGTCGATGACGGCGTCCATCGGCATCGGCGCGCCCGTCCACAGGCTGATGGGCTTGACGATGCTCTCGTTGATGATCTCGTTGTTTACCATGCCGTCGAAAAAGAACAGCGCCGCCCGCAGGGCGGGCGTGCCGCGCCCCTGGACGACGCGGCAGATGAAGGTGTCGTCGTGCGCGAAAATCTGCTTCATGCGCGCGATGTTCTCGTCTAAATCGGTGGTAAACGACAGTTGTGACAGGTTCATGTTACACTTCCAATCTCCGGTTTTTGCGGGCGGTCAGGACAGCTCGCGCGCCAGCACGCCGCCGAACGCGCGGATGGCCCGCTCCGCCTCCTGCATGGTGTTGGCGCTCGTGCCGCATTCGAGGATCATGCTGCCGGTGGTCGCCTGCTCGTTGAAGCGCTGCTTGCGCAGGTTGATCGGGCGCATGAGCGTCGGATAGTCCGCGAGCAGGCTCTTTTGCAGGTTGACGGCGAAGTTCAGGTTCTGCTTCCAGTTGGGATGCGACAGCCCGCCCGCGTTGGTGCCCATGACAAACATCAGCTGGGCGCACGTCTGCCCGTCGATCTCCGAGACCACCTTGTACTCCGTGCCGGAGGAGGTGATCATGGAATCGCGGTGCAGGTCGATGACCATGCGGATGGACGGCGTCTGCTCCAGCTGCTGCTCGATGATGTCCATCGCGCGGTTGTATGACTGGTTGTAGCTGGGCGCGTCGATGATGGTGCGGCAGTGCACGACGCCGATGCCCGCCGCCTCCAGCACCTCGGTGAGCACGTCGCCGATGTGCACGACGTTGTGCGCCGGGTCGTCCGAGCGCGCGCCCGCCTGGTCGACATAGGCCTCGCTCGCGTGCGTGTGCAGGATGAGAACGGTCGGCTCGCTGGCGGAGTCGTTCTTTTGGATTTTCACCGGGTCGGCGAGCATGGCGGCCAGGTCATACGACAGCCCGGAGGCGTTCTGAATGTATACGCCGTCCTGGCCGGGGTAGCCGCCGCTCTCGCCCGTGATGGTCAGCGGCTTGATGGGCGCGCCGTCCGCGGTCTGCGTCGGGGTGTCCGCACTCTCCGCCGCCTGCTGCACGTTGGCGGGCGGCACAAACAGGCTCTCGTACACCAGCGCGGATTCGGCGTCCGTGTCGTATGGCGCGTCCGCGCCGGTCAGCGCCTCGGGCAGCGGCTGGGCGTCCACCACCTCGGCGATGCTGACCGCGCCCGGCTCGTGGGCGGAGACCGACTGCCAGCCGAGCGCGCCGATCTCCGAGGCCAGCGCCGCCTGGACAAAGGCCGCGTTGCCCGCCAGCTGCGACAGGGCGGACGAGAGCGCCGCGCCGCCCAGCCGGTCGGCCGCCAGCAGCGCGCCCGCCGTCAGCAGGCAGGGCATGCACCACAGCGGCACGCCCCGGTTGTTTCGTTTTTTGCGTTTCTGTGCCATATGCCGTCGCTTTCCCGAAAACAGTGTTTGAGACATTCTATTCGGGCGGACGGGCGGATATGCGCGCTCAGGACAGGAACAGATCGATGTCCGCGATGTCCAGCCCCGGGTGCAGAAACAGGTTGACGCCGTAGCCGATGACGCGCGCCGCGTCCGCGACCTGCTGATCGACGTCGCGCGTCGTGACGAGCACCGGTGTGCGCAGGTCGTCCAGCGCCTCGCAGGAGGCGCCCGACTGCCGCGCGATGTCCGCCGCGAGCGTCGCGCCGTCCACGACGGTCGGCACACCGAGCGCCAGCACGGGCACGCCGAGCGCCTGCCCGGTCAGCGCGGTGCGCGCGTTGCCGACGCCCGAGCCGGGCACGATGCCGGTGTCGGTCAGCTGAAGCGTGCGCATCAGGCGCGACAGCCGCCGCGCCGCCAGCGCATCGACGGCGAGCACGAGCGCGGGGCGCACATGGGCGATCACGCCCGCGACGATCTCGCCCGTCTCCACGCCGGTCGTGCCGAGCACGCCGGGCGCGAGCACCGCCACCGGGCGGAACGCGCGAAACTGCGCGGGCGAGCGCTCGACGAGGTGCCGCGTGGCGAGCACGTTCTGGCAGCACAGCGGGCCGAGGGCGTCCGGCGTCACGGCGCGGTTGCCCAGCCCGATGACCAGCACGGGCGCGCGCGGGTCGAGCGGCGGCGCGAGCCGCCGCAGCGTCTGGGCGACCGCGCGGCAGGCGCGCGCGAACGCATCCTCCTCCCGGCGCAGCAGGCCGTCGAGCGACAGCGTCTCGTAGCGGCCCGGCGGCCGGCCGCCGTCCTCCCGCGTGAGGCGCACGCGCGTCAGCCGGAAGCCCTCCAGCTGCGTCTCGGTCTGCACGGCATGCGCCGTCTGACCACCATTTTCCAGCACTTCCAGCGCCAAATCTGTCCGAAATGCCATGTCTTCCCTCCTCTTTGGTACAGTATGTTCGGCGGGCGCGTTTTCTATGTGCGAAAAAATCGGACAAAAAACGCAAAAGATGCTTGATTTTTATTGCGGGGCATGATAAAATCATAGTCACTGACTAATAGATGGAGTAAGGAGGTGGACACAAATGCCGAATATCAAGTCTGCCAAGAAGCGTGTAAAGGTCACGAAGGTCAAGGATGCACGCAACCAGGCTGCCCGTTCCGAGCTGAGAACCATTCTGAAGAAGTTTGACGCTGCGGCTGCATCTCAGGATAAGACCGCGGTCGAGTCTGCATATAAAGCGGCTGTCAAGGCGCTTGACAAAGCTGCTGCCGGTCATCTGATTCACAAGAACAAGGCTGCGAACAAGAAGAGCGCACTGACCCTCAAGCTGAACGCGTCCAAGTAAGTTCTGATCTCCGTTGAAAAGAAAACGCATCCGGGCGGATGCGTTTTTTGTTTGTCCGCGCGGCGCGCCCGGCGGCGACGGGGAGAGCAAATCCGCCAGTCAAAGGAGTTTTTTACCTATGCATTATCTGGACCACGCGGCGACGACCGCCGTGCTGCCGGAGGCTGCGCGCATCGCCTGCCGCGTGATGACCGAGCAGTTCGGCAACCCGTCGAGCGTACACAAAATGGGCATCGAGGCGTCCGGCATTCTGGAGACGGCGCGCCGGGAGGTGGCCGCGCTGATGAACGCCGAGCCGTCGGAGATCACGTTCACCTCCTGCGGCACGGAGGCGACCAACCTCGCGCTGTCCGGCGCCTGCCGCCGCAAGGGGCGCGGCCGCCACATCATCACCACGGCGATCGAGCACGCCGCGACGCTCAACACCGTCCGGCGGCTGGAGCAGGAGGGGTTCGAAGTGACCTACCTCCAGCCGGACAGCAGCGGGCACATCTCCGTGGACGACCTGCGCGCGGCGATCCGCCCGGACACCGCGCTTTTCACCTGTATGCTGGCCAACAACGAGGTCGGCACGCAGCTGCCGGTACGGGAGTTCGGCGCCGTGCTCAAAAAGCGCGCGCCTGAGGCGCTGTTCCACGTCGACGCGGTGCAGGGTCTGGCGCGCATCCCGATCAAGCCGAAGCTGTGGCACGCGGATTTCATCAGCGTCAGCGGGCACAAGATCGGCGCGCCCAAGGGTGTCGGCGCGCTCTACATCCGCAAGGGCGTGCACATCGCGCCGCTGCTGTTCGGCGGCGGGCAGGAGCGCGGCCTGCGCCCGGGCACGGAGGGGCTGCCCGGCATCGCGGCGTTCGGCGAGGCGTGCCGCCTGCGCCGGGAGCAGATGCAGGAGAATTATAGCAAAGTGGAACAATTGTGCGCGCTGTTCCGCGCGGGGGTCGAGGCGCGCTTCCCGTGGGCAGTTTATAACGGAATGAGTGATATCCCCCATGTGGTCAATCTCTCTTTTCCGGGCTGCAAGAGCGAGGTGCTGCTGCGCGTGCTGGAAATGCGAAATGTCTATGTTTCGTCCGGCTCGGCGTGCGCCAGGGGAAAGGCGAGCCACGTGCTCGCGGCGATGAAGCTGGAGCACGCGCGCATCGACAGCGCGCTGCGCGTCAGTTTTGCGCCGTCCAACACGCAAAAAGACGTCGAAGCGCTGCTCGACGCGCTGGAAGAGGGCACAAAACGGCTCCGCCGCGCGTGAGACCATTTGACACGGAAAAAACAGCGGCGTGCAGCTGCCCGGGCGGGCAGGTGCACGCTGTTTTTTTGCGGATTTTCTTCTTTGCGCCGGACGCGGCGGGCGGAGAACCGTGCATCTCAATGGATTTTTCAACATGGACAGAGCTGTTTTGTGTTTTCTAAAAAGGGATAGATACAGTGCGGAGGAAGCGGTATGATATGCGGATTAAAATGTTAAATCCGAA
>DXIG01000096.1 GCA_019112985.1 Candidatus Butyricicoccus stercorigallinarum
ATCCGAAAAATGGCAAAGGCAGAGAACGAAGCGAGTTCATTCTCTGCCCGGTATCGTATGGTTCGCGCCGTCACTTCTGGTTGGCGCTCTCAAACTGCTGGCGGCATTTGCGCACCGCCTCCAGCGTCGCCTCCGCGCACGCTTCCGTCTGGTTCAGCTTTTCGTCGCAGTAGGTGCTGACCGCGCCGCGCAGCTGTGCGGCCTGCTGCTCCGCGTTGGCGACGATCTCGTCCGCCTTCTTCTGCGCCTCCGCGACCAGCGCGCTCTCGTTGACCGTCTTGCGCACGTATTCCTCCGCCTTGCGGCGCAGGTCGTCCGCCTCCTTCTTGCCGGCGGCCACCATGTCGTTGCGCTTTTCGACGATGGCGCGCGCCATGTCGAGATCCTTCGGCATGCTGGTGCGGATTTCGTCCAAAATATCCAGCGCCTTTTCGCGGTCGATCATGCACTTGTCCGCGCTGAGCGGCACGCTGCGCGCCTCCTGAATCATATCATATAACGAGTTTACCAGTTCTTCCAAAACAGCGACCATATCATTGCCCTCCCATAATGTAATCGATCAAAAAATCCGGACCGTCACTTCGTCCGGTCGAGTTTTCTCATAATATCCTCGCGGATCTCCTCCGAGACAAAGCCGGTGATGTCCCCGCCGTGGCGCGCGATGTCGCGCACAATCGTCGAGCTGAGGAACAGATATTTCTGTCCGGTCATCAAAAACACCGTGTCCACGTCCGGATTGAGCTTTTTGTTGGCGAGCGCCATCTGAAATTCATATTCAAAATCGGACACCGCGCGCAGGCCCTTGACGATGGCGCAGGCGTTCTTTTCCCTGACATAGTCCGCCAGCAGCCCGCCGAAGCTCTCCACCTCTACGTTGTCCAGCTCGCGCGTCATGCGCCGCAGAAAGTCCACTTTTTCTTCCATCGTGAACGCCGAATGCTTTTCGCCGTTGATCATCGGCGCGACAATCAGCTTGTCAAAAAGACGGGATGCACGCCGGATGATGTCCAGGTGCCCGAGCGTGGCAGGATCAAAGCTGCCGGGATATACCCCGATTCTCATACTGTACCTTTCCGGCTCCCCGAATGCGGAGCCTCCTCAGTCGTTTTCCGCTCCCCGTCGGCGCATCGCCGTCAGGCAAATGGTGCCATACCGGTAAACCTTCTGTACGGCGAGGCTGTCTGGGCAAATGACGGAATCCTCCGCGGAACTTTCACATATTATTATACCATCCGTCGACAGGATGTCAAACAATTCTACAGCATTCAGCGCAGAATTTAGCAGCGCGCCGCCATACGGCGGATCGAGATAAATGATATCAAACTTCTGCCCCCGCAGCCGTTCGAGCGCGCGGCGGTAGTCCGCGCGGATGACCTCGGCGCGCGCACGCACCCGCGCGCCCGCCAGATTTTTCTCGATGACAGCAATGGCGCGCGGCGCCTGATCGACAAAAACGGCGCGCGTCGCGCCCCGGCTGAGCGCTTCAATGCCCATCTGCCCGGTGCCCGCGAACAAATCGAGCACCGCCGCGCCCGCGACGCGGAACTGCAAAATATTAAAAACCGATTCTTTTACGCGGTCGGTCGTCGGGCGCGTATCCTGCCCCGGCACGGCGTCCAGCATCTTGCCGCGCGCGCTTCCGCTGATGACTCTCATGATTCGTTTTCCTCCTGCGCGCTGTGAAAATGCGCATAGACTGCCTGCGCCACCGCGCGCGGTACGACGGCCTCCAGCTCCTCGACCGTCGCCGCGCGCATGCGCCCGACACTGTGAAACTTCCGAAAAAGCGCCGCGCGGCGCTTTTCCCCGACGCCCGGGATGCGGCTCAGCTCGGAGCGCACCGCGTCGCTCCCGCGCAGCTGGCGCTGATAGGTGATCGCAAAGCGGTGCACCTCCTCCTGGATACGCCCCACCAGCGCGAATACGGCCGGTGTTGCGGAAATGCTAAATTCCCGGCCGTCCGGCGCGACGAGGCCGCGCGTGCGGTGGTGGTCATCCTTGACCATGCCGAACACCGGCAGGCCGCACCCGAAGCGCTCGAGCACCTGGCTGGCCACGCGCACATGCCCCAGGCCGCCGTCGATGAGAAACACGCTGGGCAGCGCGGAAAACTTCTCGTCGCCGTCCTTCCAGCGCTGCATCCGGCGCGTCAGCATCTCCTCCATCGCGCGGTAGTCGTCCTGCCCGCTGGCGACCGAGGCGATGCGGAACCGGCGGTACCGGCTGCGCTTGGGCTTTCCGTCCTCAAACACGACCATCGAACCGACGGTGTTGGTGCCCGCCAGGTTGGAGATATCATATGCCTCAAAGCTGACCGGCGTCTCTGCCAGCCCCATCATGCTGCCGAACAGCTCGAGCGACTTCTGATGGCGCTCCGCGCTGGTCTCGATGCGCACGATCTCCTCCTGCGCGTTTTTTCTGGCCATCTGCATCAGCTCGCGCCGGCGGCCGCGCTGCGGGACGGTCAGCGAGACGGCGCGCCCCGCAACCGAGCGCAGAAACGCCTCGACCGCCGCGGCGTCCTCGATCTCCTCCGAGACGAGCACCAGCGGCGGCACGACGCCGCGCAGCGCGTAATACTGCTTGATGTAGCTGCCGAGCAGCTCCGCGCCGTCCTCGCTGGATGTGCCGTCCAGCATCGTGTATTCCTTGTCGTGGAAATTGCCCGCGATGTAGTGCAGCGTGACGATGCAGCCGCGCGTCTCGCCCTGCACGAACGCGATGACGTCGGTGTCGGAAAAGCCGCTCGCGACCACCATCTGGTGCTGTCCGGCGCGCGTGATCGCGCGCATGCGGTCGCGCAGCTGCGCCGCCTGTTCAAACCGCTCCTCCTCCGCCGCCTGCATCATCTGCTGCTCTAACTGCGCGGCGAGCTGCTGGTAGTTGCCCTCCAGCACGTCGATGGCCTGCGCGACGCGCTGGGCGTATTCCTCCTGCGAGACCGCGCCGGCGCACGGCGCGCAGCAGCGCCCGAGCTGGGCGTTCAGGCAGGGGCGCGCCTTGCCGATGTCGCGCGGCAGCACGCGGCGGCAGGTGCGCAGGCCGAGCGCCCGGCTGACGGTGTCGATCGCCTGCGTCGCCGCGCCGCGCCCGGCATAGGGGCCCAGATAGCGCGCCGTGTCCTTCCCGCGCCGCCCGACGACGGTGAACTCCGGATACGGGCGGTCGGTCGACACGCGGATAAACGGATAGCCCTTGTCGTCCTTGAGCAGGATGTTGTACTTCGGCTGGTACTTCTTAATCATCTCATTTTCGAGCACCAGCGCCTCAAATTCCGACTCGCAGACGATGATATCAAAGCTGTCGATATGCTCCACCATTTTGCGCGTCTTGGGCGTGTGCCTGGCCTCGTTCTGGAAATACTGGGACACGCGGTTTTTGAGCGCCTTCGCCTTGCCGACATAGATCACCTGCCCCTGCCGGTTTTTCATGAGATAGACGCCCGGCTCGCGCGGCAGTGTGCGCACCCGCTGGTGCAGCTGTTCCCTGTTGGACATACGCCCCTCCCTTCCCGGGGAAAAAAAGAGACACCGCAAAGCAGGCGGTGTCTTCTTGCGTGCGTTGGATTGAAATCAGTCGCTGAAGTTCGAATCGCTGAAGTTGGACTGAATGAGATCGGTCAGCGCATTGACAGCCTCAACCTCGTCCACGCCGTCCGCGATCAGCGTGATGGTCGTGCCCTTGGTGATGCCGAGGGAGAGAATGCCGAGCAGGCTCTTCGCGTTTACTCTGCGCTCTTCTTTTTCAACCAGAATGGTGCTCTTGAAACCATTGGCGCACTGAATGAAAAATGTAGCCGGGCGAGCATACAGCCCAACCTGATTGGTTACCTGAACTTCCTGAGAAAACATTTCAACATCGCTCCTATAAACAAAATTAAAACTAAACCTACACAAACACAATACAGAATCGTATCAATCTGAACATAAACCAGATCATATATAGAATACCTGTTTTTTTGTGTTTCGTCAATATGCTTTTGTACCAAAAGAGAGCATTTTCGCGCCGGAATTTGTGGGCGCTTATGCCTCATGTCCCAAAATGTGGGGGGATATTCACACAAACGCCCATCAATTACAACAAAAGTTTGGTTTTTGTGCCAAAATCTATTTCAGCTCGACGACCGTCACGCCGAGGTCGCCCTCTCCGTACCGGCCGTTGCGCACCGAGCGGACATGCTTGTCGTGCCGCAGGTGCTGCTGAATCGCGGCGCGCAGCGCGCCGGTTCCCTTGCCGTGGATGATGGTCACCAGCTCCAGATGCGCCAGCAGGCAGTCGGACAGATAGCGGTCGACCTCGAGCAGCGCCTCCTCCACCGTCATGCCGCGCACATCCAGCTCGCTCTTCGCGCTGGCGCGCCGCCCCCCGTGCAGGCCGCCCGCCGCGGCGCGGTACGCCGCCTTCGGCTTCGCGGCGGCCTTTTTCTCGACGAGGCGCAGCTCGTTGAGCGGCACATTGACCTTCAGGATGCCGGCCTGCACGTAAACCGTGCCGTCCTTGTCCTCGGGCTTGAGCACGACGCCGTCCACGCCGACATTGAGCAGATGGACGGTGTCGCCCGGCTTGAGCGGGCGCACGCTGCCCGGCTCGACCGTCTTTTTCTCGCGGCGCAGCGTCTTTTTCTCCGCCTGTCCCAGCGTGCTGCGCAGCGCCGCACGGGCGGCGGCGAGGTTCTGGTCGGCGGCGTTGTGCTCCGCCTGCTTCTTCATCTCGTCCAGCTGGGCAAAGACGGTCTCGGACGCCATGCGCGCCTCGCGCAGTATGCGCGCCGCCTGGTCGCGCGCCTTTTCCAGAATCGCGTCGGTCTCGTCCTCCGCGCGCCCCTTGAGCGTCGCCGCCTTGTCCTTTTCCGACTGCGCGGTGCGGCGCAGGCGGTCGGCGTCCTCGCGCTGCTTTTGCAGCTGGTGGCGCTCGCGCTCCAGCGTCTCGAGCACGTCCTCAAACCGCTGGTTTTCCGCCGACATCTGCTCCTTCGCGCGGTCGATGATGACCGGCGGCAGGCCGAGGCGGCGGGAAATCGCAAAGGCATTCGACTTGCCCGGCACGCCGGTGAGCAGGTGATAGGTCGGCTGGAGCGTGCGCACATCGAACTCGCACGACGCATTTTCCACGCCGTCGGTCGTCAGCGCGAACACCTTCAGCTCCGAATAGTGCGTCGTCGCCGCGACGAGCGAGCCCATGCCGCGCCCGTATTCGATGATCGCCACGGCGAGCGCCGCGCCCTCCTCCGGGTCGGTGCCCGCGCCCAGCTCGTCGAACAGAATCAGATCGTCCGGGCCGCATTTGCTCATGATGGCGACGATGTTTTTCATGTGCGCCGAAAACGTGGACAGCGACTGCTCGATCGACTGCTCGTCGCCGATGTCGGCGTAAATGTGCTGGAACAGGCAGACCGAGCTCTGCTCGTTCGCCGGGATGTGCAGGCCGGAGGCCGCCATCAGGCACAGCAGGCCGAGCGTCTTGAGGCTGACCGTCTTGCCGCCGGTGTTCGGGCCGGTGATGACCAGCGTGTCATAGCCGCCGCCGAGCGCGATGTCGATGGGCACCGCCTTTTTCTGGTCGAGCAGCGGGTGGCGCGCATGCAGCAGATTGACCCGCGTCTGTTCGCTGATCTCCGGCGCGCAGGCGTTGAGCGCGAACGAAAAGCGCGCCTTGGCGAAGATGAAATCCAGCCGGCACAGCACGTCGTAATCCGCCGCGAGCGCGTCGGAAAATTCCGCGACCTCCGCGGTCAGCGCGGCGAGAATGCGCTCAATCTCCGCCTTTTCCTTGCCCAGCAGGATCTTGAGCTGGTTGTTCGCCTCGACCACCTGCGAAGGCTCGACGAACAGCGTCGCGCCGGAGGAGGAAATGTCGTGCACCATGCCCGGAATGTCGCCGCGGTGCTCGCTCTTGACCGGGATGACAAACCGGCCGTCGCGCTGGGTAATCAGACTCTCCTGCAAATACTTGGAGTAGGTCGGCGACGAGACGAAGTGGTTGAGCGTCTCGCGCACGCGCACATGCTGCGCGCGCATCTGGCGGCGCAGATTGGCGAGCTCCGAGGACGCCGCGTCCGCGATTTCCTCCTCGCTGATGATCGCGCGGTTGATCTTTTCCTCCAGATACCGGTTGCTGTTGATGCGGGAGAAATAGGGGCCGAGCGTCGTCGTGAGCCCCTTTTCCTGCTGCTCCACGCCGTATTTGCGCACCTGATTGGCCGCGTGCAGCAGCGACGCCACATCCAGCAGCTCACGCGTGGACAGCACGCCGCCCATATCCGCGCGGCGCAGCGAGGCGGACACGTCGCGGATGCCGCCAAAGGCGGGCGCGCCGCCCGTCGTCATCAGGCGCTTGGCGTCGTCCGTCTGCGTCAGCAGCTCGCGCACGTCCTCGGCGTCGTGCAGCGGGCGAAGCTCCTTCGCCTCCTGCTTCGCCCTCCGGCTGACGCAGTGCTCGGCCAGCATGTCGAGAATAGTGTAATATTCCAGCGTTTTCAGACTTTTTTCCGATAATTTACTCATATCATACGAACTCCAAAATTCATGTTCCCAATCGCGCGCGGCTCACCGGTTGTGCCGGTACGCGCGCACGCACGAACCCAGAATGGTCGCGGCCAGCGCGGCGGTCCACAGCGCAAGCACCGCGAGCGACACGCTGTGCTGCCGGTAAACCGAAATCTGCGTATACAGCGCATAGACCGCAATTTCCAGCTGAACCGCGTGCAGCAGCGCAGCCATGTCCGCGTACACCAGCGCCTTCCGCTCCTCCCTGACCACAAACGGCGTGTTCCACAGCGCGGGGTCGACGCGGTGCGCAACCAGGCTGATGATGCCCAGAGCGGGGAGCATCAGCAGGGGCAGGAGCAGCAGCACCGCCGGAGAGCCATAGCCGTCCGGCGTTCCGTCCCAAGCGTAATGCGTGATGATTTCCTCCGGCAGCGTGCACACGCCGTACACGCCGGTCAGCAGCGCCGCCAGCCAGACCAGCCACGCCCCGGCCTCCAGAAGCCGGTGCAGGCGCGTGCGAAAACTGTTGTTTCCCATGTGTTCTCCTTTCCGCCTTTACGGCGTCCGGAACAGCGAATGATAAAAATCCAGCGTCGTGCAGTGGACGTCCAGATGGTACAGCAGATACCGCTCGCAGATGTGTCCGAGCTGCGCCGCCGTCTGCGCGTTCACCGCGAACGCAAACAGCTTTTTGCCGTCGCATGAGAGGATGTAGCGCATGGCGTCGAGCACGCCCGGCGGCACGTCAAAATACGTCCCGCCCACGCGCTTGCGGCAGTCGCCGCACACGAGCGCGCCGTTTTCCAGCAGGAACGACCACGCCGCGCACTGCGCCGCCCCGCACACGGCGCAGCCGGTCAGGTCGGGCCGAAAGCCCAGCCCGGACGCGAGCCGCAGCTCAAACGCCGCCTTGACGGTCTGCACCGGGCGCTTCTGCCGGTCGAGCGCGTACAGCGCGCGCAGAAACAGCGGCAGCAGTCCGGCGGCGCCGTCGTCCGCGTCCGCCGCCAGATTGACCAGCTCCGCGAAATAGCAGCACAGCGCATACTGTTCGATGTTGCCCGTGATGCCCCAGAACTGCGTGTCCAGCTCCGCGTCGTTCAGCGTATAGCGCCGCCCGGAAAACAGCGTAAATTCGCTGTAGCAGAACAGCCCCACCGCATTGGCCAGCCGCCCCTTTTTGCGCCGGATGCCGCGGCACAGCACCTCAATCTTGCCCAGCTCCGCCGTCAGCACGGTGAGAAAGCGGTCCGCCTCCCCAAAATCCGTCTCGCGGATCACCAGCCCCTTTACGGTGATATGTGCCATGCCCGTCGTCCCTTTCGCGTCTGTTTACTCGTTTTCGTAGCCAAAATTGCGCATCTGGTACTGGTTGTTGCGCCAGTCCTCCTTGACCTTGACCCACAGCTCCAAAAAGACGCGGGTATCCAGCAGCGCCTCGATGTCGGTGCGCGCCTGCGAGCCGATCTTTTTGAGCATCGAGCCGCTCTTGCCGATGATGATGCCCTTGTGGCTGTTCTTCTCGCAATAAATGGTCGCGCTGATCTCCACAATCCCGTCGTCGCGCTCGCGCATGCGCTCCACGGCGACCGCCGTGCCGTGCGGCACCTCGCGGTCGAGCAGGCCGAGCATCTTTTCGCGCACGATCTCCGCGACGAGCTGGCGCTCCGGCTGGTCGCACAGCATGTCGTCGGGGAACAGCTGCGGCCCCTCGACGGCGAATTTGGCAAATTCCTCAAACAGGATCTCGCAGTTTTCGCCGGTCTTCGCGGACAGCGGCACGACGGCGTCCCAGTCGTGCGCCTGCGAATACGCCGCGATGACCGCGAGCAGGTCTTCGTGTCTGACCGTGTCGATTTTGTTGATGATGAGCACCGACGGCATGTGGTACTGCTTCATGCGCGCGATCAGCTCCTGCTCCGCCGGGCCGATGCGCGGCGTCGGGTCGACGACCAGCGCCGCGATGTCGACGTCGGTCACGGTGTCGTTGACCACTTTGACCATGTAGTCGCCCAGGCGGGAGCGCGGCTTGTGCAGGCCGGGCGTGTCCAGAAAGACGAACTGGCACGCGCCCCGGGTCAGCACGCCGGTGATGCGCGTGCGCGTCGTCTGCGGCTTGTTGGAGACGATGGCGATCTTCGCGCCGACGAGCTGGTTGAGCAGCGTGGATTTTCCGACGTTCGGTTTGCCGACGATGGATATGATAGCACTTTTTGTTACACTCATTTGGGTTCTCCCTTTTGTTCTACTGCAAAAATAAACGCC
>DXIG01000097.1 GCA_019112985.1 Candidatus Butyricicoccus stercorigallinarum
CGATTTCCGTGGTACCGGTGATGCCATATTTGGTCAAATCAATTGCTGTCATCTTACGTCTAACCTCATTTCTCATTGGTATGATTCGGTTAAAATACCTCGGTTTTTATGTTATCCAACCGCAAATCAAAAGTCAATATTCAAAACATCTCAAATTCCTCCAAAATAAGCGGAAGAATCGGCAATTATCACAATCCGCACGTTCGCGCTTTCCTGTAACTGTCAGTTTTTTGGCTCAAACGGAGTAGATTCCGGTGAAAAGCCGCGCCGCGTCCCATTTTGGCCGGTCCGGGCGGCGGCCGAAACAGTTGGAATTTCTCCGCCCGGGCGCGCGCGCACGATTGCTTTTTCCCGCGCGCTTTGTTACGATAGAGACGACAAAGCTATCGATGGAGGGGTGTCAAATGCAATATATTTTTACCGGCTCCTATACCGGCCCGGACGGGAAGGACGGCGTGCGCTGCTTCGCGGTCTCCCCGGAGGGAAAGCTGACCCTGCTGTGCACGGCGGACGCCCACAGCCCGACGTACGTCGTGTACCGGGACGGCCTGCTGTACGCCTGCGGGCGCACGCCGTCCGGCTGCTGCGTCCACACCTTCTCGTTTGACGGGCGCGGCCTGACCCCGGCGCACCGCCTCGACGCGCCGGGCGGCTCGCTCTGCCACCTGTCGGTCGTGGGGCGCACGCTGTACGCCAGCTGCTACCCCGGCGGCGCGCTGCTGCGCTGTCCGCTCGGCGCGGACGGCATCCCGACCGGCGCGCTCGCGCGCACGGTCTACACGGGCGGCGGCGTGCACCCGCGGCAGGACGGCGCGCACATCCACTCCGCCTTCCCGTCGCCGGACAACCGCTTTCTGCTCGTCTGCGACCTCGGCAGCGACCGCATCTACAATTACTGCATCCGGCCCTCCGGCGAGCTTGTGCCCAACCCGGAGCAGGCCGAGATCGCGACGGCCGCCGGCGCGGGGCCGCGCCACCTGACCTATAACCGGGAGGGAACGCGCGTCTACGCCGTCACCGAGCTGTCCCGTCAGGTGCTCGTCTACGCCCGCGACCCGGAGACCGGCCTGCTGTACGAGCTTCAGACCTCCGGCTGCGCGCCGGAAACTGCCCCCGCGGACACGCTGTCCGCCGACATCCACCTTTCGGACGACGGGCACTGCCTGTACGCCTCCAGCCGCGGCGCCGACTGCATCGCGCTGTTCCACGTGCTGGAGGACGGCACGCTGTCCGAGCCGTTCTATCTCCCGTCGTTCACCGCCGGCCCGCGCCATTTCTCCTTCCAGCCGGGCGGCGCGCACATCGTCATCACGGGGCAGTACAGCGGCACCGTCGTCGTCTGCCCGGTCGACCGGCGCACCGGACTGTACGTCCCCGCCATCGACCAGGTCTCCGTCCCGCAGGCCACCTGCGCGCAGTGGGTGGAGATATGAGCGCGCTGTCTGACGCGCTGCGCCTGACGGGCGCGCGGTCGGTCGCGCTGTGCGGCGCGGGCGGCAAGACCACCCTGCTGTATGCGCTCGCGGAGCAGGCGCGGCGTGCGAACCGGCGCGTGCTCGTCACCACGAGCACGCACATGTTCCAGCCGGAAGAGAACGCACACCTGCGCTTCGTCTGCGCGCAGCCCGCGCCCGACCCGGCGTCGCTGTGCCTGCCCGGACAGATCACGGTGGTGGGCACGCCCTGCGGGCAAAAAAAAATCACCGGCCTTATGCCGGCGCAGGTGGACGCCGCCATGCAGGCCGCCGATCTGTTTCTGTATGAGGCGGACGGATCGCGCCGCCTGCCGGTCAAATGCCACAGCGCGACAGAGCCCGTGATCTGGTTCGGCACGGACGCGGTCGTCGGCGTGCTCGGCCTGTCCGCGCTCGGCAGACCCGCGCGCGCCGTCTGCCACCGCTGGCAGCTCGACCCGCTGTTTTGCGCGCAGCCCGACCGGCCGCTGGAAGCGGACGACTTGGTGCGCCTCGCGCTGGAATGCCGCCGGGCGGCGGGCTATCCGCACCGCTTCACCGTCTGCCTGAACCAATGCGACACGGACGAACAGCGCCGCGCGGCGGAAGCCGTCGCCGCCGGGCTCGCCGTGCACGGCATCGCCTGCGCCGCGACCTGCTTTTCCGGCGGTCAGCCGGAGCACATCGCGCTGTAGTCCGCCGGTGTGTCGATATCGCGCCAGGCGCGCCCGTCCGGAAACGCCACCCACACGACATCATCCTCGTGCTGCCGGTAAATGCCCTTTCCGCCCTGATCGGCGGAGAGGGCTTTGCATTGCGCAAAATAGCGCTGTGGGAACACGCACGGGGATTTCGGCACGCCGTCCACCCGCGGGACGGCGATTTTGTTTTCCGCCTGCGCCGCCTGCACCAGACGGCGCAAAATGTCCGCCGTCAAAAACGGCTGATCCGCATTCAGAAACGCGCAGAACGCCGTGTCCGCCGGCAGTGCGCGCGTCCCGGCGGCAACCGAGGTGCCCATCCCCCGCTCCGCCAGCGGGTTTTCCACAGCCTGTGCGCCGTTCTGCCCGGCGAACGCCGCGATGTCCGCCTGATTGGTCACGACGAGCACCGTGGAAAACAGGCCGCAGGAGCAGGCGAGCGCAATCGCGCGGCGGTAGAGCGGAACGCCGCCGACGCACAGCTTGAGCTTGTCCTCCTGCCGCATGCGGCGGCTGAACCCCGCCGCCAGAATGACCGCCGCCGTCCGCATCTCACCCATCTCCTTCCGTGCGCGCCGCAATCGGCGTGAACAGCACGGTCACGCGCCCGCCGCACACCATGCCGAGGTGCGAGGCCTCGCCGCCGCCCAGCTCATACTGCTGCAATTCCGGCGCGCCGCCCATCAGCGCGCGGGCGCGGGCCTGCGCGGCGTGCTCGACCGAACCGCCCCCGATTGTGCCAAAGCAGCCGCCGTCCTCCGTGACCAGCATGCGCGCGCCTGCGCCGCGCGGCGCGGAGCCTTCGCGGCGGACAATCGCCGCCATCACCATGCGCCCCGCGTTGTGCCGCAGCTGCTGCACGATGTCATCGGGGAACAGGCTGGTCTCGCGCACCGAATTGACGGCGATCAGCTCCGCCGCAATGCTGACCGCGATTTCCTCCGGCGTGTGCGCGCCGATTTTCAGCCCGATCGGGCTGTGCACCGCGTCCAGCTGCCGCTGGGTGTAGCCGAGCGCGCGCATGCGCTGCATGACGGCGGCGACCTTCGTCTTGCTGCCGATCATGCCGCAGTAGGCGAACGGCACCTGCAAAATGCGCGCCAGACAGGCGGCGTCGTCCTGATGTCCGCGCGTGACGATGACATAGCTGGCGTCCGCCGGCAGCTCGGCGAGCGCCTGCGCAAACGGCAGGCACAGCACGCGCTGCGCCTGCGGGAAGCGCGCGCGGTTTGCGAACTCCGGCCGGTCGTCGATGACGGTCACCGCGTAGCCGAGCATGTGCCCCAGCGCGCACACCGGTTTGGAGATGTGCCCGCCGCCGCAGAGGATGAGCTCCCTGCGGCTGGACATGCGCTCGCAAAAGACGCCGGACACCGTCGCCGGGAGCCTCTCCGGCGGCGCCACGCGCGCCCAGCCCGCAAAGTCCTCTTCTGTTTTTCCGACAGCGATCTGCCCCATGTGCGCGCCCGCAAGCGCCGTGCGCACATACAGGCTGCCGCCGCTCAGCTGTTCCGCCAGCTCACGTAACTCCATAGCTCCTCCTCACAGCGTGTGCACGCCCTGCGCGGTCACGCCGCCCGCCCGCATGACGGCGTCCAGGCAGTCGCGATCCTCCGGCGCGGCCAGCCAGGACAGCCCGCAGCCCGCCGTAATCTCGCGCGGCACGGGGATCAGCCGCCCCGGCGCGCCCGCCGCATGGCAGACCTTCTCCATCTTGAGCGCCATCGTCGTGGTCTCAAAGGTGACAATCAGTCTCGGCTGTCTGTGCCGCATCACAATTCCTCCTGTGCCAGCGCGGTCACCGCGTCCACAGCGGCGCGCGCCTCGTCTTCCGTGTTGAACGAACTGAAGCTGAAGCGCACCAGCCCGCCGTGCTCCGTGCCGAACGCCCGGTGCACCAGCGGCGCGCAGTGCGCGCCCGCGCGCGTGCAGATCTGGTATTCCTGCATCAGCACATCGCTCAGCTCGCCCGCGTCCCAGCCGTCGAGCGCCAGCGTGACAATCGCCGCGCGGTGGTCGGTCGACCAGTCGCCGTACACCGTCACGCCGTCCAGCGCGCGCACGCCCTCGTAAAACAGGCGCGCCAGCGCGATTTCGCGCGCGTGAATGGCGCGCACGCCGGTTTGCAATACATAATCGAGCGCGGCGGACAGCCCCGCGATGCCGGGCGCGTTCAGCGTGCCCGCCTCCAGCGCGGTCGGATACTGCGCCGGGTGCTCGCGCGAAAAGCTGTGCACGCCGCTCCCGCCGACGCGCAGCGGCCGGATGCGCACGCCGTCCGCCACGCACAGCGCCCCCGTGCCCTGCGGGCCGAGCAGTCCCTTGTGCCCCGGCACGCACAGCGCGGAAATGCCCATGCGCTGCATGTCGATGTCAAACGCGCCCGCGCTCTGCGCCGCGTCCACGATGAACAGCACGCCGCGCGCGCGGCAATGTGCGCCGATGGTTGCGATGTCCACAGCGTTGCCCGTCACGTTGGAAGCGTGGGCGCACACGACGGCGCGCGTGTCCGGCCGGATCGCGTCGAGCACGTCCTGCGTGTGCACGCGCCCGTCGCGCCGGTCGATGGGCACGACGGTCAGTTCCGCGCCGTCCTGCGCCGCGCGGTACAGCGGGCGCAGCACCGAATTGTGCTCCGCCTCGGTCGTCACGACGTGGTCGCCCGGGCGGATCAGCCCGCCGATGGCCGTGTTCAGCGCGTCCGTCGCGTTGAACATCATGCAGACGCGCATCGGGTCGCCCACGCCGAACAGCGCGGACAGCTTCTCACGCGTCTCATACACCACGCGCCCGGCGGACAGCGCCGCCTGATGCGCGCCGCGCCCGGTGTTTCCCAGCTGTAAAATGGCGTCCGCCGCCGCCCGCGCGACCGCAGGGGGCTTGTGCAGGCTGGTGGCGGCGCTGTCCAGATAGATCACCGCGCGCACTCCCCTTCCGCCGACTTGAGCAGGGCGATGCCGTGGCCAAGCGCGTCGATGACAAAGCCGAGATTTTCCGCCGCGCCCTTGGGGCTGCCCGGCAGATTGACCACCAGCGCGCGGGCGCGGATGCCGGCCGTCGCCCGGCTGAGCATGGCGCGCGGCGTGATCGCCAGCGAACCCGCCCGCATGGCCTCCGCGATGCCGGGCGCGCGGCGGATGAGCACCGATTCCGTCGCCTCCGGCGTGACGTCGCGCGGCGCAAAGCCCGTGCCGCCCGTGGTCAGAATCAAGTCCGCCCGGTCTTCGTCGCACAGCGCGCGCAGCGCCTGCGCAATCGCGTCAAATTCGTCCGGGATGATCTGCGTGTGCACCACATGGTATCCGTGCTGCTCCGCCAGCGCGCACACCGCCGGGCCGCTCCTGTCCTCGCGCGCGCCCGCCGCGCCCTTGTCGCTGATGGTCAGCACCGCCGCGCGCCAGACGACGCGCACCTCGTCCCCGACCGCGACCGGGCCGCCGCGCAGCACGCGCGCAAAAATGCCCTCCTTCGGCATGATGCACTCGCCCATGCGCTGCGCAATCTCACAGGACGAATGGCACGTCTTGCCGATCTGCGTGATTTCCAGCAGCGCGCGCTCGCCCACGCGCAGGCGGCAGCCGACCGGCAGCGTGCGCAACTCCAGCCCGGCCACCGCCAGATTTTCGCCGAACGCACCCGGAATCACGCCCGCGCCGCGCGCGTTGAATGCATCGATGCGATCCTGGCTGAGCAGGCTGACCTGCCTGTGCCAGTTTCCGCCGTGGGCGTCGCCCTCCAGACCAAAGTTTTCCACAAGCACGCCGCCGGTGATGTTCCGCTTTGCCGTGCCGCGCCGCTCACTGCGGCAGACCGAAGTAATGTATGCCAAAAGTCCGTCCTCCTACTGCAATTGCCTTCAGCCGCCGAAGCCGCACGCCGGATACGTGCAGACCTCGCAGCCCTCGCACAGGCCGCCGACCGCCTGCGCCACGATGTCCTCGCGCGCGATGCGCTCGCCCGCCAGCAGGCGCGGGACAATCAGATCAAAAATCGTGCGGCGCGCGAACATGACGCAGCCGGGCAGGCCGACCACCGGAATGTCGCCCGCATAGGCGAGCATGAACATCGCGCCCGGCAGCACCGGCGCGCCGTAGCTGACCGGCTGCGCCACGCGGCGGATTGCCGCCGGCGTGCGGTCGTCCGGGTCGACCGACATGCCGCCCGTCACCTCGACCAGCGTCGCGCCCTGCGCGATGAAGTCGGTGATCGCCTGCGCAATCGCCGCCTCATCGTCGCCGGGAAACACCTGGCCGATGACCTCCGCGCCGCATTCCGCCGCCTTGGCGCGCAGCACGTCGCCAAAACTGTCTTTGATGCGCCCCGACTGGATCTCCGAGCCGGTGGTGACGATGCCGATTTTCGCCGGCTTGAGCGGCACAATCTCCAGCACCGGCGCATGCGCCGCGCAGATCTCCTCAAACCGCCGCACGGTCTCCTCTTTGACCGCGAGCGGGATGACGCGCGTGCCCGCGACCTGCTTGCCCCTGCGGATCAGCCGGTCCGGGCGGATGGTCGCCAGACAGATCTCCGGATCACGGCACAGGTCATAGACCGCCGCCCGGTCGATTTTCAAAATGCCGTCGCACTCGGCCGTCAGGTTGATTTTTCCCTCGCTCGGCGCGCCGCCGCTGATGTGCGCGCCGCAGACGGCGCGCGCCATGCGTTCCGCCGCGTCGTTTTCGTGTACATAGCCGTCGTCCAGATCCCAGACGTACAGATGCCGCTTTCCCATGTCGAGCAGGTGCGGGATGTCCTCTTCTGTGACGATGTGTCCCTTTTTGAACGCCGCGCCCTTGCGCACGCCCGGAATGATCTCCGTCAGGTCATGACAGAGCACCATGCCGGCCGCCCGTTCCGTTTCCACCAATTTCAAAAGAACCTCACTCCCTTCTGCTGTCCGAGCACGAGCAGCGCCTCCATGACGCCGCCCGCGATGCACCGCGCCTTGTCGGAAATGGTGACGCAGTTGTCCTTCTGTTCGCCGCGCGGGTCGATGTCCGCGAGCTTCATCCCCTCGGGCACGTCAAAGCCGTCGCGCAGAATCCCGCGCAGCACGCCGGTCAGACTCGCATACACCGGCGTTTCGCCCACATAGCCGAGCACCTCGCCCTGCTGCACCTCGTCGCCGATGCAGCGCACGGCGCGCAGCACGCCCGCCGCCGGCGCGTGCATCACGCGCTGCGCGCCGAAGCCCTGAATCAGGCCGGGCACGCCGGTGTTGGGCAGCGCCTGTCCCTCGTAAATCGGCCGGCCTAAATTGTGCCCGCGCATGGTCTCGATGACCGCGTGGCAGTCGTCCGGCGCGGTGAAGCCGGGGCCGAGCGCCACGACGACCGGTGCCATATCCGCGCGCGTGCCGCAGTTGCGCTTGGCGATGATCGCGTCCACCAGCGCCGCGGGATGCAGCTGCGCCAGGCAGTCCGCCCGCTCGTCCACGAGCAGCGGAATTTCGCCGCGCGCGAGCACGTCCCACGCCTGCGCAGGCGCGTCGATGCGGCGGCAGGTGATGCCCTCCACCGTCTGCGCGCCGTCATAGACCGCCTCGCAAAACGCCGCGAGACGCCGGATGGCCGCGGGGCGGCGGCATTCCAGCGCGAGCACCGCGAACCCGCAGCGGTGCAAATGCGCCAGCACGCCGCTGGCGAGGTCGCCCGCGCCGCGCACCACAACCAACCGGCTCACGGGCGGATCACCTTGCCCGCCTGGAGCAGAAGTTCACAGATGGCGTACATGTTGGTGACGCCGCCCACCGCCAGCCGGTCGGTCAGGCTGTAAAAGTCCAGGCAGGTGCCGCAGGTCAGAATCTCGCAGCCCGCCTCCTCCAGCTTTTTGAGGTCGGCGATGGTCTCCGGCACTTCGCTCGACAGCTTCGCGCCGCCGTTATACAGCAAAACGGTGTCCGGCGCGGCGTCCATCTGCGTCAGCGCAAACACAAACGCCTTCATCAGCGCGCGCCCGAGCTGCTCGCTGCCGCCGCCCATCTGGTCGGAGGACAGCACCACGACCGTCTTGCCGGACGGCAGCGGCTGGCAGACCGCCGGCTCGTCCGCTTCGACGGACGTCTGCGCCCCCGGCGTGATCTCGACATAATAATTGCCGTCCCCGGTCTCGCCGCCGGACAGCGCACAGCCCTTCTGCTGCGCCATTTTGGTCAGGTTCTGCACGGCAATCGCGTTGTCCACCAGCACGCGGATGGTCTCCCCCTCCGCCGCCTGCGCCATCGCCTTTTTCGCCTCCACAACCGGAAGCGGGCACGCCATGCCCTTCGCGTCTACTGTCATCATGATCGTCTCTCTCCTTTTCAAACGCCGTCTTGTGCCTGCGCCGCCGTGCTGCGCAGCGTCTCGCCCGCCAGACGATAGGTCGTCCAGCCGTCCATCGGCACGGCGCCGAACGAGCGGTAAAAGTCGATGCTCGGCTGGTTCCAGTCCAGACAGCACCACTCCATGCGCCCGCAGCCCTGTTCTACAGCGATTTTGGCCACCTGCGTGAACAGCGCCTTGCCGTAGCCCTTCTTGCGGTGCTCCGGCAGCACGAAAATGTCCTCCAGATAGATGCCCGCGCGGCCGGCGAAGGTGGAAAAATTGTGGAAGAACAGCGCAAAGCCGACCTCTTTCCCGTCCTCCATCGCAAAGATCACCTCTGCGCTCTTCTTCTCAAACACCCATTCGCGCAGCAGCGCCTCTGTCGTCACAACCTCGTCCGACATCTTTTCATAGGCCGCGATGCCCTTGATAAAAAACAGGATTGTACCTGCGTCTTCCTCCGTCGCGTAACGGAATGTCACGGAACTCATGCATTTTCTGTCTCCTTTGTCTATTCTGTCACAATAATATCGCAATCCATGCGCGGCACGATGCTGCCGATGATGCCGCAGGGCAGGCCGAGCGCGCGGATGTCCGCCAGCAGCGCTTCGCCCTGCGCCTCCGGCACGCTGAGCAGCAGGCCGCCGGAGGTCTGCGGGTCGAACAGCACTTCCTCCATCGCAAAATCGCGGATGGCAAAGCGCACCTTTCCCTCGAGGAAATTGCGCGTGCGCTGTGCCGCCGCCGTCAGCAGGAATTCCTCCGCGCACTGGCGCGCGCCGTCGAGCACCGGAACGCTGTGCGCGCGTATCACGGCGGAATAGGCCGGGCGTATCATCTCGCGCAGATGCCCGAGCAGGCCGAACCCGGTCACATCCGTGCTGGCGTGCACCTCATACGGCTGGGACGCCTCGCACGCCCAGCGGTTGAGCGTCGTCATCGACTGCACCGCCGCGTCAAACCAGCTCTGCTGCGCCTGTCCGACGCGGTTTGCGGTCATAATCAGCCCGACGCCGAGCGGCTTGGTCAGAATCAGGCAGTCGCCGACGCGGCACGTGTTGTTCGTGCAGATGCGCGCCGGGTGCACCGTGCCCATGACGGACAGGCCGTATTTGACGTCGCTGTCCGCAATGGAATGCCCGCCGGCCAGGCTCGCGCCCGCCTCGCGCACCTTTTCGTTTCCGCCCGTCAGAATCGCGCCCAAGACGTTCAAATCCATGTTCTCCGGGAAGCAGACGATGTTGAGGGCGGTCTTGGCCGTTCCGCCCATCGCCCAGATGTCGCTGAGGGCGTTGGCCGCCGCGATCTGCCCAAACAGATAGGGGTCTTCCAGCATGGGCGGGAAAAAATCCAGCGTCTGCACGACGGCGAGCTCGTCGGTCAGCCGGTACACCGCCGCGTCGTCCGACGATTCGCAGCCGACGAGCAGCTGCGGGTCGGTCGGCCTGGGCAGCCGGGACAGCACGCGCTCGAGCACCGCCGGGCCGAGCTTCGCCGTACAGCCGCCGCCTTTGCAAAACAGCTTGTTGCTTGGTTCCATTTCGTTCTCCTTTGAATAGAATCACGATATTGCAGTATTCTCCTATATCATACCGCATCCGCGCGCATTGCGCAATCTTTTTAACAGCAAAACAGCCATCTGTATGCAGATGGCTGTGCAAATGGCTGTTTATCCGAGCGGCACGCGGTCGTGCAGTGCCGGAAATTGCCTGCGGAAGCGCTGCGCCTCGTTCAGATCCAGCTCCACCGTCAACACCTGTTCCTCCGTCCCCGCCTCGGCGAGCACGGTTCCATCCGGCGCGACCGCCATGCTGTGCCCCGCGCCGGCGACGCCGCCGCAGTCGCCCGTGTGGTTGCAGGCGAGCAGAAAGCTCTGGTTTTCCAGCGCACGCGCGCGGCAGAACAGCCGCCAGTCCTCCAGCCGCTGGCGCGGCCACGCGGCGGTCACCGCGAACAGCGTCGCCCCGTTGTCCACCATGCGGCGGAACTGCTCGGGAAAGCGCAGATCATAGCAGGTGGACAGCCCCACAATGCCGTAGGGCGTGAAAATTTCGCACGTGCCGCGCCCGGGCGCGAGCAGCGCGCGCTCCTGCGACTCGTAGCCGAACAGATGTATTTTCCGATAGCTGCCGAGCAGATAGCCGTTGGCGTCCAGCAGGGCGGTCGTATTGTAGCGCCTGCCGTCCGGTGCGCGCTCGACAAAGCTGCCCGTCGCGATGTGACAGCGCAGCCGCCGCGCCCACGGCGTCAGGCGGGAGACCGTCAGGCCGTGCAGCGGCTCGTCCGCCTGCGCGTAGCGGTCAAAATTGCCAAAGCCGACGCCCCAAAGCTCCGGCAGCAGGATAAAATCGAGCCCTTCGCCCTCCATGCCGGCGAGCAGGCGCTCCACGCGCAGCCAGCGGTCAGCGCTCGTCTCCGCATCGCGCACGCCGAGCTGTATGAGCGCCGCTCTCATTCCGCATCCTCCGGCGTCCGGTCGACCAGATCCCACGGGCGCTCGCTTCCCAGCCAGCCGCGCACGCCCCAGTATTCGCGGTCGAGCGGCGACAGGCCGTGGATCTTGTTCGCCATGCGCAGCAGCAGGAACCGGCGCTGGACATCGCCCGACGGCACGACAGCGCTGCCGCTCGCGCCGATCTTCTCCGACAGGCGCGCGACGTCGCGGTCGATGCTCCGCTTGACCCCGGCGGAGACGCCGTCCCATTCGAGCGCGCGCACCGCCTTGCCATACGTCCAGATGCGCCCCACGCCCCAATACGAAAGCGAGTCGGTCATGTCGCAGAGCGCCGGCTTCATACCGCCGCCCGCCGCCGTCGTGATCGCGAGCGCCTGCTTGGTGAACATGGTGGGAGACGGACGGTGCACCATCCAGCGGTACGCCAGGTGGTCGAGCAGGTTTTTCATCGCCCCGGTGACGTGGTAGACATAGGTGGCGCTGACCAGAATCACCAGATCGGCCTGATCGAGCGCGCGCGCAATCGGCCGGACATACTGCCGGTGCGGGCAGTAGCGCGCGCCCTGCGTAAAGCACAGCCCGCATCCCGTGCACAGCTCCGGCAGCGCGGACGGCAGATAAAACTCCTGCACGCTGCCGCCGCAGGACAGCCGGGAGACAAATTTCTGCGCGATGTGCCACGTGCTGCCGCGGCGCTGCGATCCGTAAAGTAGCGTGATGTTCATACCAAAAACTCCATCGACCGGCAAGGGCTGCCCGGCAGTCTCTGCCGGGCAGCCCGCATTGCTTTTCCTATCAGAAGGTCTTATTCCGCCTTCTTGTCCTTCTTGTCCTTGTCCTTGGACTTGTCTTTCTTGTCCTTTTTCTTTTCCTTCTTGCTCTTCTCGTCGCCGAAGCTGATGCCGATATCGCGCGCCGCCTGAACCAGATCGTTGTCGATCGGTACGGTCTTCAGCTTGCCCGCGACCTCGCTCAGCGGAACCGCGACGATCTGGTCGTTGCGAATGGCGACCATGTTGCCGTACTGCTTGTGCTTGATCAGACGAGCCGCGCCGGTACCGAGACGGGTGGTCAGGATGCGGTCATAGGCATCCGGTCCGCCGCCTCTCTGGAAGTGGCCCGGGTTGACGACGCGGATCTCCTGTCCGCACGCCTCGCCCAGCTCACGCGCCAGGCGGAAGCTGATCGACGGGTCGGTCATCTGCGCGCGCGCCGCCTTGAATTCCTTCTTGGACATCTGCGCCTCTTCCTGAGAGAGCGCGCCTTCCGCAACCGCTACGATGGTGAACGTATGACCCTTCTTGCGGCGCTCCTCCAGCTTGGCGACAACCGTGTCCAGATTATAGGGGATTTCCGGAATCAGGATGATGTCCGCGCCGCCCGCGATGCCCGCGGTCAGCGTCAGCCAGCCTGCGCCGTGACCCATGATCTCAACCAGGAACACGCGGCTGTGCGACGTCGCGGTGGAGTGAATCTTGTCTATGACGTCGGTGGCGATGTCCATGGCGGTCTGGTAGCCGAAGGTTACCTCCGTGCCCCACAGGTCGTTGTCGATCGTCTTCGGCAGGGAGATGACGTTCAGACCCTCCTCACGCAGCAGGTTCGCCGTCTTGGTGGTGCCGTTGCCGCCGAGGATAACCAGGCAGTCCAGCTCCATCTTGCGGTACGTCGCGATCATCTTCGTGACCTTGTCCACGCCGTTTTCGTCCTTGTCGCGCATGTTCTTGAACGGCTGACGGGAGGTGCCGAGGATCGTGCCGCCGACGGTCAGGATGCCGGAAAAATCGCGCGGGGACATCAGGCGCACATCGCCCTCAATCAATCCGCGGTAACCATCGCGGAAACCGTAGATTTCAACTTCCTTGCCGTATTCCTCGTAAAGCGCCTTTGCAACGCCGCGCAGGGTGGAGTTCAGACCCTGGCAGTCGCCGCCGCTGGTCAGCATGCCGATGCGTTTCATGATTTTTCCTCCTCGATTTTTGATCGTCTCTCCGGAGGCCGCGCACCGTCTGCCCGCCGCGCGCACGCTTTTTTGTGCCGGAGATGATTATTTGTCCCTATTATATCAAACTTCCCCCGCAACCGCAACGTGTTTTTTGCAAATTGCACAAGACGTCTCCATATGGTATCCATTACCGGGAAAGCTTGTCAATAATACTCATAATCTCCTTCATTTTCTGTTCGCCGGTGCCGTTTTCCATGGCGTCGAGCACGCAGCCCTCCAGGTGCGCGGCGATGATCTCCCGGTTGGCGCGCCCGAGCACCGACTGCGCCGCCATCACCTGATTGGAGATGTCCATGCAGTAGGCGTCCTCGTCGATCATGCGCAGAATGCCGTCAATCTGCCCGCGCGCCGTGCGCAGCAGGCGGCCGACCTTTTCCCTGTCCGCGCGCATGTCAGCCGCGCTCCGTTCCGGTCACGGTGTAGCCCGCGTCGGTCACCGCCTTCTGTGCCGCCGCCAGCGCCGCGTCGTAGTCGCCCGCGATGTCCAGATACGCCGCGTTGTCGTCCAGCACGACGGTTGCCGTCACGCCGTCCAGCGCGTTCAGCGCGTCGTTGACCCGTCCCACACAGTGCATGCACATCATGCCTTCGATGTTCAGTTTCGCTTTCATTGTCTGCGTTCCTTTCTCCGTTGTCCCGTTGTCTGTCTTGTCTTCTGCCGTCTCGATATGGGTGTGCGTCTCCGCCGCCGGTTCTTCCTCCGCCTGCGCGCGCGCCAGTGGGCGGAAGCCGCGCAGCCGGAGCGCATTGGTGACGACGCACACGCTGGACATGCTCATCGCCGCCGCCGCGAACATGGGCGTCAGGCGCCAGCCGAGCGCCGCGAAAAAGACGCCCGCCGCCAGCGGAATGCCGACGGAATTGTAAAAGAATGCCCAGAACAGATTCTGCTTGATGTTGCGCAGCACGGCGCGCGACAGGCGAACCGCATCCGCCACGTCCCGCAGGTCGCTGCGCATCAGGATGACGCCCGCGCTGTCAATCGCGACGTCCGTGCCCGCGCCGATGGCGATGCCCACATCCGCACGCGCCAGTGCGGGCGCGTCGTTGACGCCGTCGCCCACCATGGCGACCCGCTTGCCGGCGGATTGCAGCGCCGCGATGTGCGCCTGCTTGTCCTGCGGCAGCACCTCTGCCTCCACGGTGTCGATGCCCAGCTGGCGCTGGATGGCGGACGCCGTCACGCGGTTGTCGCCCGTCAGCATGCGCACCTCCAGCCCGAGGCCGCGCAGCATCTGAATCGCCTCCGCGCTCGACGGTTTGACCGTGTCCATCGCCGCCAGCACGCCTAGCAGGCCGCCCTCCTGCGCGAAATACAGCGGCGTCTTGCCGCCGCGCGTCAGCGCGTCCACCTGCTCCGCCACGCCGGACAGATCGATGTTGTTCTCCTGCATCAGCGCGGCGTTGCCCGCCAAATACCGGTGCGTGCCCAGCGTCGCGGCGACGCCGCGCCCGAAGATCGGTTCAAATTCCCGCACCTGCTCCGCCGCGACGCCCTGCTCCTCTGCATAGCGCACGACCGCCTCGGCGAGCGGGTGCTCGCTGTACGCCTCGACCGAGGCCGCGATGCGCACCAGCTCCTTTTGCGAAACAAGGCCGGTGAGCAGCACATCGGTCACGCGCGGGCGGCCCTCAGTGATCGTGCCGGTCTTGTCGAGCACGACCGTGTTGATGTTGTGCAGCTCCTCCAGCGCCTGCGCCGAGCGGAACAGGATGCCGTTTTCCGCGCCCTTGCCCGTGCCGACCATGATGGCGACCGGCGTGGCCAGTCCGAGCGAGCAGGGACAGCTGACCACCAGCACCGAAATGCCGATGGACAGCGCAAACTCCGCCGTCGCGCCGCACAGCAGCCAGATGACCGCCGACGCCAGCGCAATGAGCATGACGACCGGGACAAACACGCCCGCGATGCGGTCCGCCAGCCGCGCAATCGGCGCCTTGGACGCCGCCGCCTCTTCGACCAGCCGGATGATCTGCGACAGCGTGGTGTCCGCGCCGACACGCTGCGCGCGAATCTTCAAAAAGCCCTTGCCGTTGACCGTCGCCGTGACCACCTGGCTGCCGGCCGTCTTTTCCACCGGGATGGATTCGCCCGTGATCGCCGATTCGTCCACACTCGAACTGCCCTCTTCCACGACGCCGTCCACCGGCACGCGGTCGCCCGGCCGCAGCACGACCAGATCGCCCGGATGCAGCTCCGCGACGGCGACCTCGATCTGCCTGCCGTCGCGCTCGACCAGCGCCGTCTGCGGCGCGAGCTGCATGAGCGCTTCAATCGCGGAGCCGGTCTTGCTGCGCGCGCGCACTTCAAGGTATTTGCCCACCGTGATGAGCGTCAGAATCGTGCCCGCGGACTCAAAATACAGATCCATATGGTACTGCGCGACCAGCTCCATGTTGCCCGTGCCCAGGCCGGCGCCCATGCGGTAAATCGCAAACACGCCGTACACCAGCGCGGCGGACGCGCCGACCGCGATGAGCGCGTCCATGTTGGGCGCGCGGTGCCACAGCGTCTTGAACCCGTTGATAAAAAACGCGCGGTTCAGATAGACGATGGGCAGGCACAGCAGAAACTGGGTCAGCGAGTAGGCGATGGCGTTTTCCATCCCCAAAAACATCCCCGGCAGCGGCAGCCCCATCATATGCCCCATCGAGAGATACATCAGCGGGACGAGAAACGCGATCGACCAGACCAGCCGCGCCTTCATGTCCTTCTGCTGCTGTTCCAGCGGGTTTTCCGCCTGCGCGGCGGCCGCCTCCGCGCCTTCCTCCGACGCGCCGTAGCCCGCCTGCGCCACCGCCGCGCAGATCTCCCCGGCGCTCGTCACCGTATCGTCAAAGGAGACCGCCATGCGGTTCATCATCAGGCTGACGTCCGCCTGCCGGACGCCGTCCACCGCGCGCACGGCCTTTTCCACGTGCGCGGAACACGCCGAGCAGGTCATTCCGGTCACGCGGAATTTCTTTTGCTGAATCATTGCTTCACCTCCGTCAGACACCCCCACGGGGTGTCCCTCTATGGGTTAGCATAGCACAACCCACCGCCTCTGTCAACACCCATCAGTCTGCCGTCTGCGCGCCGTTTTATGCCGCGCGGCGCAAAAAAAGCGGCGGAAGCTCCCGCTTCCGCCGCCGGTTTCGACGATGCATCAATAATTTTCCGCTTTGACTTCAAAGTAGGCCTGCGGGTGCGCACAGACCGGACAGATTTCCGGCGCCTGCTTGCCGACCACGATGTGTCCGCAGTTGCGGCACTTCCAGATGGCCTCGCCCTCGCGGGAGAAGACCAGTCCGTTTTCGATGTTGGACAGCAGCTTGAGGTAGCGCTCCTCGTGCTCCTTCTCAATCGCGGCGACCTGCTCGAACAGGAACGCGATCTGGTCAAAGCCCTCCTCGCGCGCCTCCTTCGCGAACGTCGCGTACATGTCGGTCCACTCGTAGTTTTCGCCCGCGGCCGCGTCCTTCAGGTTGGCAATCGTATCCGGGACTTCGCCGTCATGCAGCAGCTTGAACCAGATTTTCGCGTGCTCCTTCTCGTTTTCCGCGGTTTCCAGGAACAGGGCGGCAATCTGCTCATAGCCCTCCTTCTTCGCCTTGGATGCGTAGTAGGTGTACTTGTTTCTCGCCTGCGATTCGCCCGCGAATGCGGCGGCGAGGTTTGCCTCTGTCTTCGAGCCCTTGAGTTGCATTAGAATCCATCCTTTCCGCGCTCTGTCGCGCTTTCCGTTTGCTGACAGCTTTCCTGACCGGCACACGCCGGGCACAATCCATACAGAACCAGTTCGTATCCGGTGCAGCGGACGCCGAGAAACGACCGGAACTGCTCCGCCAACGGCTGCGCCGGCCAGACATCCACAACACTGCCGCACCCGGTACAGATCATATGTTCATGATACTCCAATGTGCGGTCGAAATGATCCGAATCTCCGGGAACGACAACGCGCCGGATCATATGATTTTCCGCCAGCTGGTTGAGATTGCGGTACACGGTTGCGAGGCTGATCGTGGGCTCCTTCTGGCGAACCAGCTGATAGACAGCGTCCGCCGTGGGATGCCCGGCGGCCTGGTTCACCGTCTCCCGGATCAGCTCTCTCTGCCTGGAATACTTCACCCGGTTGTTTCTCCTTCCCAAATTGATATCGATAATAATTCTTATATTTGAATTATAGCAGTTTCGGCGTCTCATTGCAAGCAAAACCG
>DXIG01000098.1 GCA_019112985.1 Candidatus Butyricicoccus stercorigallinarum
GCAGTTTTGCAGTCGATTGCAAAGCGCCGCGCGGGAAATCGCGCGGACACGACAAAGCGGCCGCCCGTTCGGGCGGCCGCTTCGTTCGCATACGTTTCACAAAATAAAAAGGGGGGTAAGAGAAATTCAAAGATACCGGCATATCTTTTTGGAAGAGGCTTCGTCAGTTCCTCGTTCCATGGTCATAGTATAGCGCATTTGTCCGCCGAAGTTGTGAACAAATCGTAAAACGATTGTTACAATTCTATGTTGTTTTTGAAAATAAGCGGAAAACGTGCAGGTAGCGGCCAGAAAACGACAAAATAACCGGTTTTTGGTTTGGAAAAAGCGTTAAAATTTCGCTTTCTTCCGGATTTTGCGGATGTCGTCGCCGACAAAGCGCAGCTGGGTAAACTCGCCGAGGATGCGCGAGGCGATCGCGGGGGAGTAGCGCTCCTCCAGCGCGCCCGGCAGCAGATTGGTGCTGAGGATCGTGGGCAGACGCGCCATCAGGCGGCGGCTGAGCAGGTCGTACAGGCAGGAGGTGTGGAACGCGCCCGGCGTTTCGGTGCCCAGATCGTCCACGATGAGCAGGTCGGCGCTGTGAAAGCGCGCCACCGCCTGCGCGGCGGAGAGATCGCCGTCGCGGAAGCGGGCGCTGCTGTACCGGTCGAAGACGGAGATGGCGGTGTCGTAGGTCACCGAGAAGCCGCGCTCGGTCACGCGCCGCGCGATGCACGAGGACAGGAAGGTTTTGCCCAGACCCGCCGCGCCGTACAGCAGCAGGTTTTCGTATTCCGCGCCGAACCGGTCGGCAAACTGCACGCACTTCTGATAGTTGTACGCCGCCATCTCGCGCGGGGACACGCCCGAGCGGCTGTCCGGCCGGGTGCTGTAGTAGTCCAGGCGGAAGGTGTCGAACGTCTCGCGCTCCACCGGGAGCAGGGAGGACAGCGCCTTTTTCTGCTCGGCGGCGGCGCGGCGGCGCACGCAGTCGCACAGCCCGCTTTCGACATAGCCGGTGTCGCGGCAGGCGGGGCAGTCGCAGGCGGCGGTGAGATAGTCCGCCGGATAGCCGTTTTCCAGCAGGATGCGCCGCCGCTCGGCCTGAAGCGCCAGATTGCGCGCGCGCAGCTCATCGATGGCGCGGTCGGTGTTGTTCGATTCAAACGCGATGCGCACGGCTCTGGCCGCCGTTGTGCGCAGCTCGCGGTCGATCTCGCGCAGGCGCGGGATGGTGCGCGTCAGATGATAGCGGCGCTCCTCGGCCTCCGCTTCGCGCTGCTGCCGCTGCTGCTCGAGCTGGCGCAGGATGTGGGAGATCAGCGCCTTGTCATACGCCATGCGGGTCGCCCTCCTTTCGGCTCATCGCGTTGAATTCCTCCAGCCATTCGCGCTCCCAGTCGGAGAGATTCGCGCCGCTGGACGGCGGCGCGGGCTGGGTCTGCGCCTTTGTCTGGCGCAGCGCCGGATCCACGGCGGTGATTTCCGCCGCTGTGTGCAGATCCTTCTGGTGCCAGTTGTCCAGAATGCCCTTGAGATACTTCCAGCTGAACGTTCCCAGGCGGTCGTACATGCGTGTTTTCGCCAGGCCGACGGCCTCGGCGTCAAAGCCCTGCCGGATGAAGCCGGACAGATAGCGGTATTCCTCCGGCGCGGGGTCGCGCCCGGCCATGTCGAGCGCGCGCTGCATGTCGTTCATCAGCGGCTTTTCCGCCTCGCGCCGCGCGAGAAATTCGGCGGAGGCCTGCGCGGTGAAAATGCCCATATCCGCCCAGAGGTGCGCCTGTTCGTCGATGTCGCGGCGGCTGACCGTGCCCTTTTCGCGGTGCAGCCAGGTCAGCAGGTCGATGAGCACGTCGGCGGGCAGGCCGAGGTGGACATAGGCGTTCATCAGCGTGCGCAGCTGCGCCTCGGTCAGCGGGCGGCCGAAGACGATCTCCGCCGTCTGGCACACCGACGCGAAGCGGTGGTCGCCCTCGCGGCGCGCGCGCAGCTCGGCCGCCGTATAGCGCGGCGGGCGGGCGGACGGATCGGGGCGGGCGGCCTGCGCCTGCTCCGGCGCGGAGACGAGGTGCAGGCTGGTCAGCGTGTGCACGGCGCGGTCGTAGCGGTCGCGCGTCATGCCGAGCGCGCGCAGCGCCTCGCGTTCGTCAAAGGACGCGCCTTTGCGCACGAGATAGAGGTACAGCAGGGCGCTGTCGCCGTCGCGGCAGGCGATCAGGCTGTCCACGACCTGCGCGCGCAGCGCGCAAAATTCCCCGCCGGTTGGGATCAGAGAAGAGAGTGACATGAAGATGCCTCCGAAAAAATAGGATTTCCGCCGGAAAAAACGGAAAAAGAGCGGTAATACAAGCGGAAAAATGTGGCAGACCATCGAAAATCTGGGATTCGATGGCAGTTCTTTTATTATATCGTGACAAAAGTCATAGTGCAAGCAAAAAGGATTGTGTAAAATTTTCTATATTTACTGATGTTTTTTCGAGCAGAAAATAGTATAATAAATTTACGTATTTTTCCTGTGGGCAGTTTGCGTCTGCCCCAGAGTCGGAAAGGATATCTGAAATGTCTTGTAATCAGTTGAATACGATTATGCTCGGAGGAAAAAAGGGCGCGGACGGAAAGTATCCGGTGCATCGCGAGATCCTGTTCACCCCGACCGGCCGGCTGGTCGCCGACGCGCTGCCGGAGAGCTGCCGCCTGTACTACGCGCGCCAGCAGAGCGAGCCGGAGCTGGAGGGCATTCCCTCCATCGTCTGCCCGGACGGCGCGGACTTTGCGCAGATGGTGGAGACGGCGATCGCGGGCATGGAGGGCGACGTGATGCTGCTCTCCACGCCGATGCCGGAGGTCGTGGCTGCGGAGTACCAGATGGTGATGGATCAGCACATCGCGGCGCGGACGGCGGTCACGACGCTGACCTGCGGCGCGCTGGACGACACCTGGCACATCGCGGTGTACAACATCGATGTGCTGCGCGAGATTCTGGCCAGCCATCCGCTGTCGCTGACGCACTCGATTCAGATCGCGGGCGAAATCAGCGCGAAGACCGGCGCGTGCCGCACGCATTCGCACATCGACGTGCGCTCCGCCTGCGACGCCTACCACGCGCAGAAGACGCTGCAGCACCGCGTCAACAGCGCGCTGATGGAGCGCGGCGTCAGCATCCTCGACCCCGCGTACACGTACATTTCCCCGTACTGTGAAATCGGGAGCGGCACCACCATCCTGCCGGGCACGATGATCCGCCCGGGCAGCAGCGTCGGCTGCGACTGCGTCATCGGTCCGAACACCATTCTCGACCGCGCGCACATCGGCGACCGGACAAGCGTCAACAGCTCGCAGGTCTACGAGAGCAGCGTGGGCGCGGACGCCACCGTCGGCCCGTTCGCCTACATCCGTCCCGGCTGCCAGGTCGGAGACGACACGAGAATCGGCGATTTTGTCGAGCTGAAAAAGGCATCCATCGGCAACGGGACCAAGGTTTCCCATCTGACCTACATCGGAGACGCCACCGTCGGTGAGCGCGTCAACTTCGGCTGCGGCACGGTGGTCGTCAACTACGACGGCTATGTCAAGAGCCAGACCGTCATCGGCGACGACTGCTTCATCGGCTGCAACACCAACCTGGTCGCGCCGGTTGAGCTGGGCGACCGCGTCCTGACGGCGGCAGGCACGACGGTGACGAAGGACGTGCCGGAGGGCGCGCTGGCCGTCGCCCGCGTGCGGCAGGAGAACAAGGCGGGCTGGAACGACCGCCGCCGCCGTATGCATGCAAAGGGATAATCCGCGAAATCGGAACACTTACGTTTACCACACGAATTGAGGGAAACGCTCGGCGTTTCACGGACTGAAAAAGATGCAGGAGGATCTAACAGTTATGATATCTCACGGCAAGAATATTAAAATTCTCGCAGGCAATTCCCATCCGGCGCTGGCGATGCAGATCGCGTCCGCGCTCGGTCTGCCGCTCAGCAAATGTACGGTCGGTCAGTTCTCCGACGGCGAGGTTTCGGTCTCCATCGGCGAGACCGTCCGCGGCTCGGACGTCTTTCTCATTCAGTCGACCAGCGAGCCGGTCAACGACCACCTGATGGAGCTGCTGATCATGATCGACGCATGCAAGCGCGCCTCCGCAGGCCGCATCACCACCGTTATCCCCTATTTCGGCTACGCCCGCCAGGACAGAAAGTCCAAGGCGCGCGATCCGATTTCCGCCAAGCTGGTCGCGGATATCCTCACGACTGCGGGCGCGAACCGCGTGCTGACCATGGACCTGCACGCGCACCAGTTGCAGGGCTTTTTCAACATCCCGGTGGACAACCTGATGGGCGCTTCCGTGCTCATCCCGCACATCGCGGGCAAGTTCGGCCGCAGCCGCGACGATATGATGATCGTATCCCCCGACCTGGGCTCGGTCACGCGCGCGAGAAAGTTCTGTGAGAAGCTGGACTACCGTCTGGCCATCATCGACAAGCGCCGCCCGCGCGCCAACGTCTCCGAGGTCATGAACATCATCGGCGACGTCAAGGGCAAGACCTGTATCCTGTGCGACGACCTGATCGACACCGCCGGCACGCTGTGCCACGCGGCGGAGGCGCTGATCGAGGTCGGCGGCGCGAAGGAGGTCTACGCCTGCGCCACGCACGGCGTGCTGTCCGGCCCGGCCATCGAGCGGCTGGAGGCCAGCCCGATCAAGACGCTCGCCCTGCTGGACACCATTCCGCTGCCGGCGAGCAAGCGCAGCGAAAAGATCGAGGTTTTGCAGGTCGCGCCGGTGTTCACCGAGGCGATTGCGCGCATCTACGAGGAATCTTCGGTTTCTCCGCTGTTCGACTAATCAGCAGATACATAAGCGGCACGGGCTTTCTGTGCCGCTTTTTGTACGGGGTTTCGCATATTTTGGAGGAGGGAACTGCATGAAACTACTGGCAATCGGCGACGTCGTGTCCAATCCGGGGCTGCAAACGGCGGAGCGCCTGCTGCGCCGGGTGAAAAAGGAGACCGGCGCGGACTTTGTCATCGTCAACGGGGAAAACGCCAGCGGCGTCGGCATCACGCCCCGGCAGGCGGACGCCATCTTCGCGGCGGGGGCAGACCTCATCACACTGGGCAACCACACCTACCGCCGGCAGAACATCGTGCCGTATCTGGAGGAAAACCGCTACATCCTGCGGCCGGCCAACTTCGCGCCGCAGTCGCCCGGCGAGGGCTTTGGCATTTACGAGACGCGCGCGGGCTGGCGGCTGCTGGTGTTCGAGCTGATCGGGCGGTGCGACATGCAGTACGGGCCGGACAACCCGTTTTTGCGCGCCGACCGCATCCTGCGCGAGCAGGAGGGGCGCTACGACATCGCGGTGTGCGAGATGCACGCCTCCGCCACCTCGGAAAAGCTGGCGATGGGCTATTATCTCGACGGGCGCGTGGCCGCGGTCTACGGCACGCACACCCATGTGCCGACGGCGGACGCGCGCGTCAACCCCAAGGGGACGGGGTATATCACGGACATCGGCATGACCGGGCCGAAGTGGTCGGTGCTCGGCGTGCGCGCGGAGCAGTCGGTCGCGATGTTCCGCGGCGACCTGACCAGCCGGTTTGAGCCGGCGGACGGCCCCTGCGTCATGCAGGGCGCGCTGTTCGACATCGACGAGGGCAGCGGGCTGTGCCGCGGCGTGCAGCGCATCGAGTGGGACTATCTGCCCGAAGCATAAAAAACGCGCGTTTGGCGCGCAAAACAGCGAAAAAACGAAATCCTCTGCGCGGGCTCGCCGTACAGAGGATTTTTTGTTCATGCAGATTGGGAATCCGGCGCGGGGAGCACGGCGGGCTGATCGGTCAGCGTCAGCGTGAAAAACTGGTCGCGCTCCCAGTCATAGCAGTCGACCGAGGCGATGTCCTCCGGCGCGGCATCGGTGGGGAGGTAGAGATACAGGTCGTACTCCCCGAGCTCGCTTTCGGGGTCGTAAAAATAGAAGTGGTAGTGCGTGTACGTGTCGATGGGAAAGCGCGACAGCTCCGCTTCCGAACAGTATTCCGGCGCGAGGCCGTCCGTGAGCAGCAGGCGGTCGAAGACGGGATAGGCGTCCTCGGCGGTGGACACGCCGTCCGTCCACGCGACGGCGCCGTCGGCGTGGAGCGTCAGCAGCAGCGCGCCGTCCTCCGACTGCCAGGTGCCCGCGGGGAGTACATCGGTCGGCGCGAGCGGTTCGTAAAACAGCTCCTCCTGCTCCGGCTGGGCGGAGGATTCCATAACATCGCGGTACAGGCCGAAGCCGAGCAGCGTGGGGAGCAGCGTCAGCACGAACAGAACGACCGCGACGATCAGACAGCCCGGCGCGCAGCCGGATTGCTTCGTGCGCCGGGGCGCGGAGGGCGGCGCGTCGGGGCGCGGCGCGGCCGGTTCCCCGGTGCGGCTGACGCGCGGGAACGGTTCGCCGGACGTGTCCGGCAAAGAGAATCTGGGCTTCTTTTTGGGCGCAAACACGCCGGGACGCCTGCCGCAGACCGGGCACTGGCGCTCGGTGTCCAGATAGTGCACGCCGCAGTGCGGACATTTCATGCGTACCCCTCCCCTCGAAGTGTGGTTACTGTTATCTTACCACATGCGGCGGGCGGATGTACAGGCGCCGGTCAAAAAATTGCGCGCACCGCGGAGTTGCGGTGCGCGCTGTGCTTGCGGCGTTATTGCAGGTTCAGATGCCGGCTCAGGATGTAATTGGTGATGAGGAAATTGACGGCGAGGCACACGGCCGTATACGCCAGCCAGAGGAGCAGCGCGAGCTGCAATGCCGTGACCGCGTCGAGCGACAGCGAGATCGGGATGTTCCAGCCGATCAGGCTGAACAGCCAGCTGGCCAGCAGCAGCGCGATTTCCTGCGCGATGCCGAACAGCAGATAGGCGAGAAACGCGAAGCCGAGGCGGTGGCGGTTGGCCAGCGAGCCGAGCGAGAGACAGGCGTAGACGTGCATGCAGAAGTTGGCGACGCAGACGATGCCCACGACGATCAGCTCGAAGAAGACGATCAGATACGCGCCGTTGTTGTTCAGCAGCATGCCGGCTGCGAGCTGGAGGATTTTCCACAGATCGGAGGCGATGATGGCGTTTTGCACCACGAGGCTGGGCAGGGCGAGCAGCAGCAGGGAGACGAAGCATATCACAGCGGCGACAATCATCCAGATGGTGGCCGCGATGCACTTGGACCAGATCAGCTGGGACGGGCGCACGGGCAGCGTGAACATCAGATAGCCCTCGTCGCCCAGCAGGTTTTTGTAAAAGCGGTTGATGACATACGCGAGCGCGAGCACGCAGACCGCGAACAGCGCGAGAAGATAGACGGTCATCAGCACGCCGAACGGCATCTCGACGCGGTCGAGCAGGGTATCCGGCAGCGCGATAAAGATCGCGTTGACGAGCGACAGCAGCAGCAGGACGCCGAACGCGGGCAGAAAAATGCGGCGGGTGGCCTTGAATTCATATCCAATCAGCTTGCTCAGCATGCGAACACCTCCCGGAACAGCGCGTCGACCGACTTTCCGTACTCCGAGCGGATGTCGTCGACCGATTTGTGCAGGGTGACCTGCCCCTGGTTGAGAAAAATGACGTCGTCCAGCACCTTTTCGATGTCGGAAATCAGGTGCGTGGACAGCAGCACCGTGCTGCTCTCACGGTAGTTGGAGAGGATGGTGTTGAGGATGTAGTCGCGCGCGGCGGGGTCGACGCCGCCGATCGGCTCGTCGAGCAGATAGAGGTCGGCGTCGCGGCTCATGACGACGACGAGCTGGATTTTTTCCTTGGTGCCCTTGGACATCGTCTTGAGCGCGTCCTTCGGCTGGATGCCGAGATGGGTCAGCATCTGCGCCGCGCGGTCGATGTCGAAGTCGGCATAAAAGTTAGCGAAAAACCGCAGCAGATCGTTCGCCGTCATCCAGTCGCTCAGGTAGGTGCGCTCCGGCAGATAGGAGACGCGGGCGTGCGTCTGCGCGCCCGGCACGTTGCCGGCGATGCGGATCTCCCCGGCGGACGGCGTCAGCAGGCCGTTGGCCAGCTTGATGAGCGTGGATTTGCCGCTGCCGTTCGGGCCGAGCAGGCCGATGATGCGGCCGCGCTCGAGCGCGAGCGTGACGTTGTCCAGCGCGTTTTTTTTGCCGTAGCGCTTGCACAGCCCCGTGCACTGTAAAATCGGATCGTTTGCCATTGCTCAGCCCTCCTCAATCGCCTGGCGGATCAACGCCACGGTTTCCTCTGCGGTGTAGCCCATGTCCTTCATGGAGGACAGGAAGATGTGTATCTGTTCCATAGCCAGTTCCTTTCGTTTGTCTGCGATGTGCTGCGCGCGGTCGGTGACGAAGCGCCCGGCGGTGCGCTGGGAATACAGCAGGCCGGTGCGCTCCAGCTCGGCCAGCGCGCGCTGCATGGTGTTGGGATTGACGCCCGCTTCCGCCGCCAGATCGCGCACCGACGGCAGGCGGCTGCCCGCGGGAAGCGCGCCGGAGGCGATCGCCAGCGTGATGGTCTCCATCAGCTGCTGATAGATCGGGCGGTTGTCAGAAAAGTTCCATTGCATGTGTATCCTCACTTTCGTATTATTGTACTAATTGATTGATACAATCATACAACAGGCGCGCGCAAATTGCAAGGGGTTTTGAAAAAATTTTTTTCGCGCGTGCACAGGGCGGGGACAAATTGCCGTGGACAACGGCGGCGCGCGCCGTATTATGAGTACCGTGAGCTGTTAAAAAAACCCGAACGGGAGGAGGAATGCCTTTGGCGCAAACGAAAGGCGGAAGCCGGAGGAAGAAGACGCACGGCGACAGGGTGCGCGAGACCCTGTGCGGCCATGCGCAGGAGGCGGCGCAGTGCCTGTGCGACATGCTGGCGGACGAATCGCTCAGCGGGACGGCGCGCGCCGGCGTCGCCAAGGAAATTTTGGAGCGCACGGTGGGCAAGGGACAGCTGCCCGACGGGGCGGAGGCCCCGGCGGACAAGCCCTTTGAGCTGGTGATCCGGGTGGTGGAGTAGTGGAGCTTTCGGTCACCCGGCGGCAGCTGGAGTTCATCCGCTCGACGGCGTTTGAGACGCTGTTCGGCGGCGCGGCGGGCGGAGGCAAGAGCTACGCGCAGCTGATCGACGCGCTGCTCTTCGCGCTGCGCTATCCCGGCTCCCGGCAGCTGGTGCTGCGGCGCACGTTTCCGGAGCTCAAGCGCTCGCTCATTCAGGTCGCGCTGTCGCTCTATCCGACCGACATCGCGGTATACGGCGAGACGAGCCACCGGTGGAAGTTTGTCAACCGGTCGGTCATCGAATTCGGCTCGTGCGACGGCGAAAACGACGTCACCAAGTACCAGAGCGCGGAATACGACGTCCTCCGCTTTGACGAGCTGACGCACTTTACGAAGTTTCAATTCACCTATCTGCTCTCGCGCGTGCGCGGCGTCAACGGATACCCCAAGCAGGTCAAATCCACGACCAATCCGGGCGGTGTCGGGCACGGCTGGGTCAAGGAGCGCTACATCGACCGGCTGGTTCCGGGCGAGGAGCGCGGCGGCAGGCTGTTTCTGCCCGCCCGCGTGCAGGACAACGCGTTTCTGATGAAAAACGACCCGGACTACGTGCACCGGCTGGAGCTGCTCGACGAGCGCAGCCGCAAGGCGCTGCTCTACGGGCGCTGGGATCTGTTTGAGGGGCAGTATTTTGGTGAGTTTGCGCGCGAGCTGCACGTGTGCGCGCCGCCCGACCCGATTCCCGGCTGGTGGAAGCGCTATCTGGCGATCGACTACGGTCTGGACATGCTGGCGGCGCTGTGGATTGCGCGCGCGCCGGACGGCACGGCCTGGGTGTACCGCGAGGTATACCGCGCCGGGCTGATCATCTCGGAGGCAGCGGAGGCCATCCGCGCGGCCGAGGCGGGCGAACACATCGACCAGCGGCTCGCGCCGCCCGACCTGTTCCACCGCAGGCAGGAGACCGGGCGTTCCGCCATCGACATCTTCGCGGAGGCGGGGCTGTACTTCGACCGGGCGATGGGCGAGCGCGTGGCGGGCTGGTACGCCGTCAAGGAGTATCTGCGCCCGTTCGACGGCGAGCAGGGCGTGCGCACCGCGAAGCTGAAGATCAGCCCGGCGTGCGGCAACCTGATCCGCACGCTGCCGCTGCTGACCACCGACCCCGCCAACCCGAACGACGCGGCGAACACGCCGCACGAATACACGCACGCGCCGGATGCGCTGCGCTATTTCGCCGCGACGGTGCAGCCGGACGGCGCGGGCTGGCGGCCCGACCGCTACGACGGCGACGTGGGCGCGTTTCTCGCCTACGGAGGATAAGCCTGCAAGGAGGAAGTTATGGAATGTATCATCTGCTGCCTGTGCAGCCTGCTGTGCGCGGTCTGCTGTGTGTGGGCCGTTCGCGGCGCGCGGCGGCTGTCCGGACGCAACACGCCGGAGGAGGTCTGGAGCGAGGCGGACGACGCGCTGAGCCGCGACATCGCCGCGATGCTCGCCTACACCGGCCCGAAGAAGGAGGAGGAGCGCGATGGTGACGCCTGAATCGGTCTGGCGGGAATATCAGCGCGGCGTGGACTACAACAACCGCATCGATCTGTACGACCGCGTCCGCACCAACGAAAATTTCTTTGTCGGACGGCAGTGGGAGGGGCTGAACGTCACGACGCTCGACCCGTTGATTTTCAACGTGCTGCGCCGCGTCGTCAATCTGTTCATCTCCATGCTGGTGTCGGACGACATCGCGGTGACGGCGCAGCCCTACCAGGACGCGCCGGACGCGGAGACCGTGCAGAAGGTGCTCGACCGCGCGGTGGCGTCCGTCATCGAGCGCACCGGCGTCAAGAGCAAGAACCGCTATCTGCTGCGCAACGCCTGCGTCGACGGCGACGGCTGCTTTTACATCCGCTTTGACCCGGACAGGGACAGCGGACAGGGCGTGCAGGGCGACATCGAAGTCGACCTCATCGAGAACACGGACGTCTTTTTCGGCAATCCCGCTGTGGACGACGTGCAGCGGCAGCCCTATCTCATCCTGTCCATGCGGCGGTCGCTGGCGTCAGTGCGCCGGGAGGCGGTGCGGCGCGGCATGAGCCGCAGCGAGGCGGAGACCATTCAGCCGGACAGCCTGCTCGAGCCGCAGTACGACCCGCAGACCGAGGACGCGGACGACATGGTGACCGTGCTGCTGCGCATGCAGCGCACGCCGGACGGCATCGCGTTTTTCAAATGCACGCGGAACGCCGTCCTCATGCCGGAGACCGTCGCGCCCTACCGGCGCTATCCGGTCGCGTATATGAGCTGGGAGCGCGTCAAGCACTGCTATCACGGCGCGTCGCCCGTCACCGAGGCCATCCCGAACCAGATCGCCATCAACAAGCTGTATTCGATGTATGTCCAGTGCATCAAGCACGTCGCCTTCCCCAAGATCATCTACGACATGACGCGCTTTCCGAACGGATATTCCTCGGATATCGGCAAGGCGGTCGGTATGCGGGGCAACCCGAACGAGGCGATTCTGTCCGCGTTCCGCGCGCCGGAGATCTCCACGCAGGTCATGGCGCTGCTGTCGCAGATGATGAAGGACACGATGGAGCTGATGGGCGCGTCCGACGCGACGCTCGGCAACGTCAAGCCGGACAACACCTCCGCCATCGTCACCGTGCAGCAGGCGACCATCGCGCCGCTGGAGCTGGTGCGCATGGAGTTTTACCGCTTTGTCGAGGACACGGTGCGCATTTTTGTCGACCTGATGCGCGTGCATTACGGGCGCAGGAAGGTGTTTCTCGTCGACGACAGCGGCGCGGAAAAGACGGTGCGCTTTGATTTCGGCGCGCTCGACGCGGCGGCGCTCGAGCTGAACGTCGAGGTCGGTTCGAGCGCATACTGGTCGGAGACCATGCAGACGACGACCAACGACAACCTGCTGGAGCGCGGCATCATCACCGACCCGGTGCTGTACGTCGAGAACATCCCGGACAGCCAGATCCGGGGCAAATCGCGGCTGCTGCGCGCGCTGCGGGAACAACGGGAGAACGGGCAGCCGCAGGCTGCGCCGGACACGACGGCGGCCGCGCAGGCCGCACGCTGACAAAAGGAGATGGAAGGGTATGCAGAACACAAGCAAGACCGCGCCGCAGGCGGAGCCGCGGCCGCTGACCGACAGCGACGAGCAGCTGTATGCGGTGACGGTGGACGGACAGACCATCGAGCTGACGCTGGAGCAGCTCATC
>DXIG01000099.1 GCA_019112985.1 Candidatus Butyricicoccus stercorigallinarum
GCATCCCGCCGGAGCGGCGGGACGCCCTGCGCGGCGTGCTGGCGCACGACCCGCGCCCGTCGTACCAGAGCGACCCGGCGCGCGTCTACGGCATGGCGTTCGCCGGGCTGGAAGTCAAGTTCCGCGTCGACGGCGATGTGCTCACCGTCTGCGGCGTGAGCGAACAGGCGTGAAAAAGGCAGTTCCGCGTGCGGCGGGACTGCCTTTTGATTGGCTCCGAATGGACGACACATAACCATCCGCTGAACGAGCGGCAATAAAAAATCTTTTCAAGAAGAGCATACCTCCCATGCTATCCTGAAAAAGGTCTGCCAACCATATCAGGAAGCATGGGAGGTATTGCCGTGAACGACGTAAATAGTTTATCACATTCCAGGCGGAGATGCAAATATCACATCGTATTTGCACCAAAATTCTGAAATATCAGTACGGAATTCGACATTTCCGGTGCTGCGGTTACTGCATGGGAACAGTGCGGAAGAATGAGAAAGTATACAAACAGGCCGCTTCAGCGGCGGCCTGTTTGTGTAATGCGGTGTCAAACTCTCGATATCTTTTCAGAGGGAAAGCCTGCAACGATCCTTTTTCGGGTCTGTTGGTCAGCGCGTGACCGAATGAATCCATTTGAACGAGCGGATGCGCAGAAAGACCACCGGGCATTTTCCCAGCTGGTCCATCTTCAGGCAGAAGAAGACGACAGCGGGCGGAAAATGGAACACGAACGCCGACAGGAATGCGCAGGGCAGGCAGATCAGCCACGTCCAGATGTTGTTGTTGATCATGCAGAATTTCGTGTCGCCGCCGGCGCGCAGAAAGCCGCAGTCGGTCGCCATCTGATAGCAGGTTCCCACCGTCGTGACGGCCAGCACGGTGATGAACTGCCGCGTCAGCTGCGCCGCGCGCGGCGTCAGCGTGTTGTAAATCAGCAGAATCGGCCACTGGGACAGGAACAACACCGCGCCGGTGAGCACGCCGATGACCAGAAACACGATTTGCAGCGTGTGCAGCACCGGACGGATGCCCGCGACCGGGTCGCTCTCGTGCTCGCCCAGCGTGCGCCCCGTGACAATCGCCGCCGCGCTCGCCGCGCCGTAGCCGATGACCGAGATGATCTGGTAGACGATGACGGAAATCGAGTTGGCCGGAAGCACGGAGGCGGCGTCGTCCATATTGCCGATGATCGCGGTCTGGAAAATGGAGTTGATGCCCCAGAGCGCCTGCGTGACGAGCAGCGGCAGAGAGATGCGCACATAATCCGCCATATAGCGGTGGTCGATGCAGATCAGCTTTTTCAGCGTCAGCCGCAGCGTGTGCTCGCGGTACTTGAGATACCACAGGACGATCAGCAGCTCGACGGTGCGCGAGACCAGCGTCGCAATCGCCGCGCCGCGCACGCCCATCGCCGGCGCGCCGAAATGCCCGTAGATCAGGATGTAATTGAGCACAATGTTGATGCAGAGCGTCGAGCCGGCGATGAGATAGCCGATCTTGACGATGCCGATGGCGCGCAGCGAGGACGCCAGCATGTTGGTGAGGGCGAACAGGATGTACGTAAAGCAGATGATGCGCAGATACTGCACCGCCTGCTCGGCCACCGCGGCGTCGTTGGTCATCAGGCCGATGATCTGGCGCGGGAACAGCAGCGCGAGCACAAACAGCACCGCCGCCATGCCGCAGCCGAAGCGCAGGCCGCAGCCGATGATGCTCGGAATCGGCTTGAGCTCCTTTTTGCCCCAATAGCGCGCGCCGAGCACGACAATGCCCTCGCTCACGCCGACCACCAGCATCTGTAGGAAAAACTGAAACTGGTTGCACAGCGAGACGCCGGACAGGGCGTCCTGCGAATAGCGCCCGACCATGATGTTGTCCGCCAGATTGACCGAATAGGTCAGCAGGTTTTGCAGCGCGATGCTGAGCGTCAAAATGGCGAAGGTCTTGTAAAATGCTTTGTCCCGGATCATTCAGATCCCTCCTCTTCTGTTTTCTTTCCTGCGCAGGAATCTGAAAAAATTGCGGTTGCAAAAGCAGGAAATAAGGGGGATTTCCGCTGTTCCCCGCTCTTTTCTTACAGTATATCTGTTTCTTTCGCAAAAGCAATCAAAAAATCGACCATTTCATTTTGATTTTGTGCTATAATGAAAAAAAGGAGGAATGGACCGTGGGAAAATGCAGTGAACCCGGCGTGCTGCTGGAATCCGACCGCTTTTTCAACACCCCCAGCGCGGCCGCCGGCCAGCTGTTTTACTATATCACGCGCTGCGGGCACTATTTCTGCACGCCGGAATATCACTTTACCGACGACTCCGCGGTCGCCCGCCTGCCGAGCCACCGCAACTGCCTGCTCTACTACGTCTGTTCCGGCTCGCTGTTCGCAGAAAACGCGGGCATGGGCGCCGCCGTGCTGCCCGGGCAGGTCGCGCTCATCGACTGCACGCTGCCGCACCAGTTTTACGCGCGCGAGCGCACCGAAACGCTGTGGATGCACGTGGAGGGAAACAACACAAAGGCGTTTTTCTCCTATATCCGCGCGGCGAACGGCGGACGGCTGGTCATCACGCCGCCCTCCCCGCAGAACACGAAGACCGCCATGCTCCAGCTCATCAACGCGTTCCGCCTGCCGGGGCGCATGAGCGAGGGCGAGCAGTCGCAGCGCATCCACCGGCTGCTGTGCGAGCTGATCGTCCTGCCGCACGCCGCGCAGCCGGACGGGGACGACGACGCGGTCTCCCAGGTCATCGACTACATCACGCAGCATTTGTTTGAAGATCTGTCGGTCAGCGACGTGGCCGCGACCGTCAACCTGAGCGCCTCGCACCTGTCGCGCCTGTTCAAAGTGCGCACCGGTTTTTCGCCGCACGAATTCATCACGCTGCGGCGCATCGACGCCGCCAAGGAGCTGCTGCTGACCACCGGCCTGTCGGTCAAGCAGATCGCCTTTCGCGTCGGCTACCACAGCGAGGCGAACTTTATCACCTCATTTTCCAGCAAAACCGGGCTGACCCCCGCGGTCTTCCGGAAAAATCCGATCTGATTGGAGGAATGCACGATGTCTGACCGCTGTGACATCGTTCTGGCGGGCGCCGCCATCATCGATATCCCCGTCGTCCCGGCGGATCCGTCCGTCTTTACGCGCACATCCACGCCCGCCGGGCGCATCATCCTGACCCCCGGCGGCGACGCAATGAACGAAGCGCTCATCCTGTCCCGCCTCGGCCGGCGCGTGCGCCTGGTCACCCGCATCGGCTGCGACGACGCGGGCGCCTATCTCAAGCAGACCTGCGCCTCCGCCGGCATGGACACACGCTATATGCGCGAGATCGACGGTCTGGACACCGGAATCAACGTCGTGCTCGTCGACGAGGGCGGCGAGCGCCGCTTTTTCACCAACCCGCACGGCAGCCTGCGCGCGCTGGAGGCGCCGGACATCTGCCCGGACGCGCTCGACGGCGCGAAGATCTTCTGCTTTGCCAGCATCTTCGTGTTCCCGCGCATCGATCCCGCTGCGCTGGAACAGCTGTTTTGCCGCGCGCGCGAACGCGGGCTGATCGTCTGCGCGGACACGACGCTGCCCAAGCGCGGGGAAACCCTCGCCGATCTCGCGCCCGCCCTGCGCCAGCTCGATTACTTTTTCGCCAATCTTGAGGAGGCGCGCTGCATCACCGGCCTGACGGCGCCCGGCGACATCGCGGACGCGCTGCTGCGCACCGGCGCGCGCCACATCGTCCTCAAATGCGGCGCGGACGGCTGTCTGATCGCCGATACAGATGGGCAGCAGCACATCCCCGCCTGCCCGGACACGCGGTGCATCGACACCACGGGCGCGGGTGACAACTTCGCCGCCGGTTTTCTGTCCGCCCTGCTCGACGGGCGGCCGTTTGCGGACTGCGCGCGCTATGGCAACGCCTGCGCGTCCGTCTCGGTTGAGTGCGTCGGCGCGACGACCGGCGTGACCGGCGCCGCACAGGTTGCGCGCCGCCTGCGCGCGGCGTATCCCGATTCGGTCTGACCGGTTTGTAAACCTTTTGTGCAAAACGTCCCCGATTGGTTGCAGCACTGTGGCTTTCATGCTATAATATATCGCAATCGCTTCGCGGGCGCGGCGGACGCCGCCCCGGCGAAATCCCTCTCAGAAAGAGTGAGTCTATGAGTTTCTTTAGCCAGTTAAAAGACGAAATAAACGACCGCAACATCGACAAGAGCAAGCTCCCCCCGCTCTCCGGCGAGCCGGAGCAGGCGGACGAGCAGCCCGAGCAGGCGGCGGCGCAGCCGGAAACCGACCCGGAATATCCGGTGCACCCCGACTACATCGCGCTCAAGCCCAAATACACCGAGCGCCAGCTCTGGCGCATGCCCGCCATCCGCTTTTATATGGCGATCATCGGCTTCTGCATCGGCATGGTCGTGTTCGGCGTCGTCAATCAGGTGTTCGCCCTCGGCATGACGCGCGCCTCGGTCGGCTGGTATCAGCTGTTCGGCGCGGCCATCGGCTTTCTGTTCAGCCGGGAGTATCTGGAGCCGCGCTGGAAAATTCCGTTTTCCCAGGGCACACCGGAGCAGAAAAAGGCGGCCGCCGAAGCCTACATCGCGGAAATGGACGCGCTCGACGCACACATCCGCGATCTGCGCAAAATGCGCGGGGTCGAGGA
>DXIG01000100.1 GCA_019112985.1 Candidatus Butyricicoccus stercorigallinarum
GCGCCCTTCAGCTCACTCATAATCAAAAAACCTCCTAATAATGTGACGAAAAATGTGCGGCAAAACCGGAAAGAACAGTCCCAAAAGTTTCATTACGCTGCACTTCTCGATGATAAATTGAATATAACATATTTTGGGGAGAAAATCAATTCTTTTTCCAAATGCACAAATTGTGAACAGATGACAGATAAAATTTGATAAAATTACATAATCGACTTGATTTTATACCGAAAGACTGGTAAAATAACTGCATATGGAACCCGCGCGCATGCAAAGGGATGTACGCGGATTAAATTCTGAAAGGAAGATGAATCATGCCACTCGTAACAACTACTGAAATGTTTAAGAAGGCTTATGACGGCGGTTACGCTGTCGGCGCTTTCAATGTAAACAACATGGAAATCGTACAGGGCATCACCGAAGCAGCCGGCGAGCTGAACGCTCCGGTTATCCTCCAGGTTTCCAAGGGCGCGCGCGCCTATGCAAACCACACCTACCTCGTCAAGATGGTCGAGGCTGCTGTCATCGAGAACCCGAACATCCCGATCGCGCTGCATCTGGATCACGGCGATTCTTTCGAGGTTTGTAAGTCCTGCATCGACGGCGGCTTCACCTCCGTTATGATCGACGCCTCCTCCAAGTCGTTCGAGGAGAACATCGCGCTGACCAAGAAGGTCGTAGAGTACGCGCATGACCACGGCGTTGTCGTCGAGGCCGAGTTGGGCACCCTGGCCGGCGTAGAGGACGAGGTCGTTGTCGAGGCCGGCAAGGAAAGCTACACCCGTCCGGAAGAGGTCGAGGAATTCGTCTCCCGCACCGGCTGTGACTCTCTGGCAATCGCCATCGGCACCTCCCACGGCGCGTATAAGTTCACCCCGGCGCAGTGCACCCGCAATGAGGACGGCATCCTGGTTCCGCCTCCGCTGCGCTTCGACGTTCTGGAAGAGTGCATCAAGCGTCTGCCGGGCTTCCCGATCGTTCTGCACGGTTCTTCCTCCGTTCCGCAGGATTTCGTCGCGCTGGTCAACAAGTACGGCGGCGCAATGCCGGACGCCATCGGCATCCCGGAGGAGCAGCTGCGTGAGGCTGCCAAGCTGGCTGTCTGCAAGATCAACATCGACTCCGACATCCGCCTCGCGATCACCGCTTCCATCCGCAAGCACTTCGCGGAGCATCCGGATCACTTCGATCCGCGCCAGTACCTGAAGCCGGCTCGCCAGGCTGTCAAGGACATGGTTGCGCATAAGATCGTCAACGTTCTGGGCTGCGACGGCAAGGCTTAATTGATCTTTCCTTTTTGAAACCGACGGGAACCGCATCTTCGGATGCGGTTCTTTTTTTGCGCCCGGAACGGGAAAAACGAATCATTCAGCCCATGAGGAAGGAAAAATGCATAAAATCATGCGGAAACGCGGGAGGCAGACAGAAATTCAGCTAAAAAATTGCCGCAAGGCTCTTGCAATATGCAGGCGAGTTATATAAAATAATCTTGTACGCATTATTGCAATGAAATTCGCTGTCAAGCGGGAAAAGAGTGAATATACCATGCTTAACATCAAGATCACCCGGTCAACGGAAAAAAAGGCCAAACCGGATGCCAGCCATCTGGGTTTCGGCGTTTTCTACACCGACCATATGCTGATTATCGATCATACCGAGGGCATCGGCTGGCATGACGCGCGCATCGTGCCGTATCAGCCGCTCTCCATCGATCCGGCCGCCATGGTGCTGCATTATGCCATGGAGTCGTTTGAGGGCCTGAAGGCCTACCGCAAGCCGGACGGCAGCATCCAGCTGTTCCGCCCGGACTGCAACGCGGAGCGCATGATCAACACCAACAAGCGCATGTGCCTGCCGACGCTGCCGGTCGAGGACTTCGTCCAGGCGGTAAAGGCGATTGTCAAGGTGGACGAGGACTGGGTTCCGTCCGAGCCGGGCACGTCGCTGTACATCCGCCCGTTCGTCATCGCCACGGAGCCGCATCTCGGCGTCCGCACCTCCAAGACGCACCAGTTTATCATCATCTGCTCGCCGGTCGGCGCGTATTACTCCACCGGCATCAACCCGGTCAAGATCTTCGTCGAGGACGAATACACCCGCGCCTGCCCGGGCGGCACCGGCTTTACCAAGTGCGGCGGCAACTATGCCGCGTCGCTCATCTCGCAGGTCAAGGCGCATGAGCTGGGCTATGAGCAGACGCTGTGGCTGGACGGCGTGGAGCACAAGTATGTCGAAGAGGTCGGCTCGATGAACTGCTTCTTCAAGATCGACGGCACGATCTACACCGCGCCGTGCGTCGGCACCGTTCTGCCGGGCGTCACCCGCCGCTCCTGCATCGATCTGCTCAAGCACTGGGGCTACACGGTCTCCGAGGAGCGCCTGCCCATCGCGGACGTCATGAAGGCTTCCGAGGACGGCAAGCTGGAGGAAGTGTTCGGCACGGGCACCGCCGCGGTCATCTCCCCGGTCGGCGAGCTGCGCTTTGAGGATCAGGTCGCGTATATCAACAACGGCGAGATCGGACCGGTCACGCACAAGCTGTACGACACGCTGACCGGCATCCAGTGGGGCACGCTGGAGGACGAGCTGGGCTGGACGGTTCCCGTCGAGTAAGCGGCCGTAACCAAAAGAAAAGAGAGGATGGGACCACGAGCGTCTTTCGTAGGACTCATCCTCTTTTTTGTAAAAAAAGAAAGAAGGGACAAACACATGAAAAAGAGCACGAAACGCGTGCTGGCGATGTGTCTGGCCTGTCTGGCAGTATTGGGCGGTATGTTCTTTCCCGTCACCAAGCCGGCACAGGCGGCAGACGTCATCAACGTCGGCACCAACGCAGAGTTCCCGCCGTTCGAGTACATCGGCAACGACGGCGAACCGGATGGATTCGATATGGCGGTCATCAAGGCCATCGGCGAGGCCGAGGGCTTTGAGGTCAAGATCACCAATATGGAATTCAAGTCGCTGATTGCGTCGCTGGCGACCGGCAGTCTGGATGCAGTCATCGCGGGCATGACGGTCACGGAGGAGCGGCAGCAGTCGGTGGACTTTTCCGACAGCTATTACACCGCGACGCAGTGCATCGTCGTCAAGCAGGACAGCGACATCACGGGTCTGGCCGATCTGAACGGCAAGAAGATCGCCGTGCAGGAGGGCACGACCGGCGACCTGCTGTGTACGCCGGGTGAGGACAACGACATCATCACCGACGAGAGCACACAGGTACAGCGCTACAAGAAGGGCACGGATGCCATCGTGACGCTCAACAACGGCGGCGTCGACGCGGTGGTCATAGACAAGAACCCGGCGGAGAACTTTGTCGCCAACAACAGCGACACGCTCAAGCTGATCGAGGATGACACCTCTACCGAGGAATACGCGATTGCGGTCGCCAAGGGCGACACCGAGCTGCTGGACAGAATCAACAGCGGCTTGCAGAAAATCAAGGAAGACGGTACGTTTGACCGGCTGGTTGCCGAATACATCGGTGGCGACACCGAGGAGGAGCCGGCCGCAGAGGACGGGGAGCGCCTGGTCATCAACGTCGGCACCAACGCGGAATTCCCGCCGTTTGAGTACATCGGCGACGACGGCGAGCCGGACGGCTTCGATATGGCGGTCATCCAGGCGATCGGCGAGGCCGCGGGCTTCGACGTCGAGATCACCAACATGGAATTCAAGTCGCTGATCGCGTCGCTGGCGACCGGCAGTCTGGATGCGGTCATCGCGGGCATGACGGTCACGGAGGAGCGGCAGCAGTCGGTGGACTTCTCTGACAGCTACTACACCGCGACGCAGTGCATCGTCGTCAGCCAGGACAGCGACATCACGGGTCTGGCCGACCTGAACGGCAAGAAAATCGCCGTGCAGGAGGGCACGACCGGCGACCTGCTGTGTACGCCGGGCGAGGACAACGACATCATCACCGACGAGAGCACGCAGGTGCAGCGCTTTAAGAAGGGAACGGACGCGATTGTGACGCTCAACAACGGCGGCGTCGACGCGGTGGTCATCGACAAAAACCCGGCGGAGAACTTCGTCGCCAGCAACAGCGACACGCTCAAGCTGATCGAGGACGAGACGTCCACCGAGGAATATGCGATTGCGGTCGCCAAGGGCAACACTGAGCTGCTGGACAGAATCAACAGCGGCCTGGCGCAGATCAAGGAGGACGGCACGTTCGACGCGCTCGTCGCGCAGTACATTGAAGGCAGCACGACCACGGAGCAGGAGACCTCGGACAATCCGTTTGTCAACTTCGTGTCCAATCTCAAGTACGTCTTCGTCGACACCAACGGCTATCAGCTGATGCTGCGCGGTCTCGGCGTCACCATCGGCATTTCGATCTGCGCCGGCGTGCTGGGCATTGCGCTCGGTTTCGTGCTCGCGCTGATGAAGCTGACGGAGACGCGCAAAAAGCGCAAGACGCTGCTCTCGCGCATCGCGGGCGCGTACATCGACATCATCCGCGGCACGCCGGCGATGGTGCAGCTGCTCATCATCTTCATGGTCATTTTCCGCAGCCAGTACGCCTATGTCGCGGCGATCCTGTCGTTCGGCATCAACAGCGGCGCCTATGTGGCGGAAAACATCCGCGCCGGCATTCTGGCGGTGGACGCGGGACAGATGGAGGGCGGCCGCTCGCTCGGCTTCACCTATGGCGAGACCATGCGGTACATCATCCTGCCGCAGGCGATCAAGAACGTCATCCCCGCGCTGGGCAACGAGATGATCACGCTGGTCAAGGAGACGTCCATCGTCGGCTACGTCGCCATTGTCGACCTGACCAAGGCGGGCGACTTCATCGTCTCGCGCACCTATCAGGCCTTCCTGCCGCTGATCGCGGTCGCGATTGTCTATTACATCATTGTCAAGATCATGACCAAGATTCTTGCTGCCATTGAAAGGAGGCTGCGTCAAAGTGATAATCGTTAACGATTTGAAAAAGAGCTTCGGCGACCTGCACGTGCTCAAAAAGATCGACTGTCATATTCAGCCGGGCGAGTGCGTCGTCGTCATCGGCCCGTCCGGCTCGGGCAAGAGCACCTTTCTGCGCTGCCTCAACCGTCTGGAGGAGCCGACGGGCGGCACGATCGTATTCGACGGGCAGAACATCATGGACCGGTCGAACGATATCAACAAGATTCGCCAGAAGCTGAGCATGGTGTTCCAGCACTTCAATCTGTTCAACCACCTGACGGTCATGCAGAACCTGACGCTGGCGCCGGTCAAGCAGAAGCTGATGAGCGAGGCGGACGCGCAGAAGCGGGCGCTCGAGCTGCTCACGCGCGTCGGGCTGGCGGAAAAGGCGGACGCCTATCCGGCACAGCTGTCCGGCGGACAGAAGCAGCGCGTCGCCATCGCGCGGTCGCTGGCGATGAACCCGAAGGCCATCCTGTTCGACGAGCCGACCAGCGCGCTCGACCCGGAGATGGTCGGAGAGGTTCTGGAGGTCATGAAGTCGCTCGCGAAGGAGGGCATGACGATGGTCGTCGTCACGCACGAGATGGGCTTTGCCCGCGATGTGGCGGACCGCGTGATCTTCATGTCGGACGGCTACATCACGGAGGAGGGCACGCCGGAGCAGATCTTCGACAACCCGCAGCAGGAGCGCACCAAGGCGTTCCTCAGCGCGGTGTCCAACAAGTAAGCGATATCCCGAACCGGGCGCGGCCGCAGCGGCTGCGCCCGGTTTTTTGCGCTGCGGGCGCAAAAAAACAGTCCGGACGAGCCGGACTGTTTTTGTGTTATTTGCGCTTTCTGCGCTGCTTTTTGCGCCGCAGCGCGCGGCGTCTTCTGCGGTTGCGCCCCGCGATGAACGAGAGGACCAGGTACAGCAGAAATGCGAAGATGACCACGCCGCAGACGACGCGGACGGGGGTCAGGCTGAAGAACTGACCGATCTCGTCGAGCACATACAGAATCACGGAGCGGTCGATCTCGGTCAGGGAGACCAGATCGGCGGTCGCGCACTCCATGCCCTCATACGAATAGGTGACCGTGCCCAGCTTTTCGCCGCGGGAGACCGGCGCGTCGTAGCTCTCCTCGACGGAGATTTCGACGTCCAGCTCGCTCGGGTCGAGCCCCTTCGGGACGAGCACGGACACATCGTTCGCCGTGACCAGCGTCACGTGGTCGGTGCCGCGCGCCAGACGGACGGGGCATTCGGTGACGGCGGAACCGGCCGCCGTCGCGGTCTGCATGCGGAAGTTCTCAAACGCCCACTCAAACATGCGCTTGGTCTCGGTGAAGCTGCCCGCATAGTCGCTGCCGGCGTTCGCGCCGAGCACGACGGAGTAGTAGGTGTAGCCGCTCTGCTTGGCGTAGGAGACCAGGCAATAGCCGGCCTGCGAGGTGTGTCCCGTCTTGATGCCGTAGCAGTTGTCGTAATAGATGGACGAATAGCTGCTGAGAATGAGATGGTTGGTCGTGTAGATGATGCGCTCCTCGTTCTGGTTGGTCGCGGGGAGGCGCTTCTGCGCGGTGTTGACGATGGTGGCGAAGGTGGAGTTTTCCATGGCCTGCTGTGCGATCAGGTACAGATCGTAGGCGCAGGAGTAGTGCGCGTCGTTATGTAATCCGTTCGGATTGACAAAGTGCGTGTTGACGCAGCCCAGCTCCTTGGCGCGGTCGTTCATCATCTGCACGAACTCGTCGACGGAACCCGCCGTGACGCGCGCCAGTGCGTTGGCGGCCTCGTTGCCGGAGGGCAGCATCAGGCAGTACAGCAGGTTTTCCACCGTGATCTGCTCGCCGGTCTTCAGACCGGCGTTGCTCGCGCCGTTGTTGACGTCGGTGAAGTCCTCCTCCTGCATGGTCACGACGTCATCCAGGTTGCACTTTTCCAGCACCAGCAGCGCGGTCATGATTTTGGTGCACGAGGCGGGATACAGGCGCTCGCGCTCGTTGTCCGCGTGGATGATCTCGCCCGTCTCGGCGTTGACCAGAATGGACGCCTTGGCGTCGATCTGGATGGTCGGCATCTGGATGGAGCCGTCTTCCGCCTCCGCGCCGGTCTGATTGGCCGGCTGCGTGTCGGCGGGCTCCTCCTGCGCGCCGTCCGCACCGGCGGCCTCCCCCGTGCCGTCCGTGCTCTGCGCGCCGTCTGTGCTCTGCGTGCCGGAATCCGCCGCGCCGTCGGTTTCCCCGTCGTCCGTCGTCGTCTCCGGCTGTGTCTCCGTGTCCGGCGTGGTCTGAGAAGCTGCGGGCGTCTCGGTGTCCGCAGGCTCCGGCTCGGCCAGCGACGGCAGCGCCGCGCCCGTGAGCAGTGCGGCGGACAGCAGCAGTGCGCCCAGTCTCTTATACAGTTTCATCCCCGTTTTCCTCCTGTTTGTCCGATTGTTCTGGTGCCGCATCGTCCGGCGTGCCGTCCGGCTGTGCGCCGGACGCTTCCGGCGGCTCCGGCGCGTCGTCGTCCTCCCACAGGTCGGCGAACTGGCTCAGGTCGTCGGAAATCAGCGGCTTTTGCGGCGCGGGCGCGGGCTTGTCCGGCATCGTCAGGCGCTGTGCATCGCCGTCGGTCTCCTTCTCCTCGAAGAAGAAATCGTCGGCGGTGAAGCGGCCGCGGATGCGCGCGGGCTTGGGCGGTTTGCGCCGCAGCGCGTCGTAGGCGAAGCGGCGGCAGCTGCCCGCCATCGCGACGATGCCGCGAAATTCGCACACGCCCTGGTATTCGTTCTCCGGCTTGCAGTGCGCGCAGTAGGCGCAGTGCGGGTCGATGGACGTGTTGTATAGGCAGTTCCTGCGGAACAAGTTAAACATAAGCAGACTCCTTTTTGCTTTCATAGGACACTGTTTCAATATTATAGCGCAAACGGCGCGCCGTTTCCAGATATATTATTTGAAAAGATTGATAAAAATGGCGGCGCAGGCGGGCGTGGTTCCGGCGCGCGGGAAAATCTGTCAGATCTGAGAAAAAACGGGCAGGCGCAGCAGAAGTGCGCACAGCAGCGCCGCCAGACAGGCGTGCACGCATTTGCCGCGCACGCAGCGCGAAAGCGCCAGCCCGTCCGCGGCGGCCGCGGTCTGGAACAGCACGGACAGCCCGCCGAAGGCGCACAGGAAGGAGACGGCGGTCAGACGGGCGCGGCGGGTTCCCGCGGCAGCGCACAGGCCGGCCAGCCCCTGCGTCAGCTCCAGGCAGCCGGTCAGCAGGCTGCGCATACCGGCGGGGGACAGCCCCAGCGCGGGCAGAACCGGCGCCAGCAGCGCGCACAGCGCGTCCAAAAGCCCGACCCGGCGCAGCAGGCAGAGCACCACCGAGAAAAACAGCAGAAACGCCGAGATCATCAGGCACGCGCGCCCGGCGGCGGTGACCGCCTGCACCAGACAGCGGGAAAACGGCGGCGGCGTCACCGGCTGCGCCGCGCCGGAGACCGTCCGCGCGCGCGGCGGGCGCAGCAGCCGCGCGGTGAGCAGCGCGGAGCCGATGTGCACCGCGTACAGAAACAGTCCCGCCCGCGTGGACTGAAACAGCCCGGCGCCGCACATGCCGACGAGAAAGGCGGGGCCCGTGTTGTTGCAGCAGGCCGCGAGCGCGGAGGCCTCCTCCCGTGAGCACAGCCCGCCGCGGTACAGCTCAGCGGACAGGCGCGCCCCGGCGGGATAGCCGCCCAAAAAGCCGAGCACGAGCGCCGCCGCGCCGCAGCCGGGCAGGTGAAAGCAGCGCCGCATGAGCGGGGCGAGCGGGCGCTCGAGCGCCTGCGCCAGACCGCAGGAGACGGACAGCGAGCTGACCGCGAAAAACGGAAACAGCGACGGGAGCACGGAGGTCAGACAGAGCGAGAGCGCGGCGCGCACGGCGTCCGCGCAGTCGGCGGCGTAGCGGCTCAGCAGGGCGAGCAGCAGCGCGCACCCCGCGCAGACGATCGATTTGCGCATGGTTTCTCCCCCGTTTCCCGCAATGCGTCCGGTTTGCTTCATCTTATCGGAACGAGGCAACAAACATGCCTGCGCCGCATACAAATTCTGGAGAACGGGCGAGGGAGGACGGCGCGTTGGAGCAGCGATTTCACACACACAGGAGCGATCCGATGGTCGAGCTGGACGGGAACCGGAGCGTGGTCATCACCGGGCGCTGCGCCATCGAGCAGTACAGCGAGACGGAGATGCGGGTGCGGTGCGGCCGTCTGACGGTGCGCATCGGCGGCGACCGGCTGGAGCTGCGCACACTGGACGAGGCGGAGCTGTCCATCGCCGGGGTGATTGCGGAAGTGGGGTTTTTGACCGGGGAGGGATAGCGCATGGTTGCCCAATGGATCCGCCTGTGCGGCGGTCTGCTGTCCGTGCGCGTGCGCGGGGCGGAGCCGGAGCGGTTTCTGAACCTGTGTGCGCAGGAGCGCATCGCGCTGCGCCGCATCGAGCGCGTGGACATCGACGAGCTGCGTGCGGAGCTGTCCGTGCGCGATTTTCGCCGGCTGGCGCGCGTGAAAAAGCGGAAGCGGTGCCGGGTGCACATCACGCGGCGGCGCGGGCTGCCGTTTGTCCTGCGCCGCCTGCGGCGGCGGTACGCCCTGTGGGGCGGGCTGCTGCTGCTGTGTCTGGTGTGCTATGAGCTGGGGACGCGCGTCTGGGTGATCGAGACGGAGTTTCCGCCGGGCGTGGACGGCTACGCGGTGATGGCGGAGCTCGACCGGCTGGGCATCGGCATCGGCACGCGCAGCGCAGACATCGACGCGCACGCGGTCAAGGTGCACATGATGACGGCGCTGGATGAGCTGAAGTTTTTCGCGGTCAATGTGGACGGCAATACGCTGTCGGTGCAGACGGCCGCCGCGACCGAGCCGCCGGAGGTGGATCAGAACCGCGGTGTGCGCAGTGTGGTCGCCCTGCGCGACGGCGTGATCGACAAGATGATCGTCCGGCGCGGCACCGCCAAATGCAAGCCGGGGGACGCCGTGCTGGCGGGGGATCTTCTGGTCGACGCGCTGGTTGAGCCGCAGGACGAACAGCAGCGCGAGCTGGGGTCGGCGCGGCTCGTCGACGCCAACGCGGATGTCTGGGCGTCCACCCGTCGCACGGTGACGCGCAAGCTGGCGCTGGAGGCGCAGCAAAAGCGCGCAACCGGCGCATCGCGCACGCGATATGCCATCTGTTTCGGCAAAACACGGATAAATTTATATTTTGGCAGTAGTCTAACGCAGGGGAATTGTGATAGAATAATATCGATTGAGACGGTCCGGCTCAACGACCATTTTGTGCTCCCCGTCTCGCTGTATCGCGAGGTCACCGTGCCGTACACCGCGCAGGCCGTGGTGCACACGGCGGACGAGGTGCAGGGCAGGCTGGAATACGGCGCGCGGCGCGCGGTCGAGGCACAGCTGGAAGGGGGCAGCGTCTCCGCCATGCAGGCGGAGGTCAGCGAACAGGACGGCGCGGCCGTTCTGCACGCCGTGCTCTGGTGCTATGAGCAGATCGCCGTGAGCGTGGAGGACGGGCGGACGCAGGCCGACCTGCCGGACGGGACGGACGGCGCGGAGCAATCGTAAAAAACAGAGGATTTCACACAAGGAGAGCGAAAACATATATGGCGGAAATGACCATGCACATCGATGCGATCGACCTGATCATGGGGATCTTCGGCGCGTTTGACGAAAATATGAAGGTGCTGGAAAAGGAACTGGACGTGACGGTGCTCAGCCGGGAGACCGAGCTGAAGGTGACGGGCGCGGACGCCGGCAACGTCGAGCTGGCGATGAAGACCATCCAGTCGCTGATGCAGCTGGCGGCGCGCGGCGAGAGCATCGGCACGCAGACCGTGCAGTATGTGCTCGGGCTGGTGCGCGACGGGCGGCAGAACCAGGTCTCGGAGATCGGCAGGGACGTGGTGTGCATCACGGCCAAGGGCAAGCCGATCAAGGCGAAGACGCTGGGACAGAAGCGGTACATGGACGCCATGCGCACGCACACGGTCACCATCGGCATCGGCCCTGCGGGCACGGGAAAGACCTATCTCGCCGTCGCGGCGGCGGTCGCGGCGTTTCGGGACAAGCAGGTCAGCCGCATCATTCTGACGCGCCCCGCGGTCGAGGCGGGCGAAAAGTTAGGCTTTTTGCCGGGCGATTTGCAGAGCAAGGTCGACCCCTACCTGCGCCCGCTGTACGACGGCCTGTTTGACATGATGGGCGCGGAGACGTTTAACAAGCTGCTCGAGCGCGGCAGCATCGAGGTCGCGCCGCTGGCGTACATGCGCGGGCGCACGCTGGACGATTCGTTCATCATTCTCGACGAGGCGCAGAACACCACGCCGGAACAGATGAAGATGTTCCTGACCCGCATCGGCTTCGGCTCAAAGGCGGTGGTCACGGGCGATATCACGCAGATCGACCTGCCGGGCGACCGCGTCAGCGGCCTGAAGGAAGCGGTCAAGGTTTTGAAAAATGTCGAGGACATCGCGCAGTGTCAGCTGACCGACCGCGACGTCGTGCGCCACGAGCTGGTGCAGCGCATTGTCCGCGCGTATGAAAAATATGAGCAGCAGAAGGCGCTGCGGCAGGCAAAGGAGGCGCCGAAGCGCCGCCCGCCGGCCAGAAAGTGAGGGACAGAGATGAACCATCGGATTCGCATCACCCCGGAGGTGGAGATCGGCGGCCTGGAGGAGGTCAGCGCGCTGATCGCGCGCTGCGCGCAGGCGGCGCTGGAGGCGGAGGGCGCGCCGGAGGGCTGCTTTGTCGACGTGACGCTTGTGGACGGCGAGACCATCCGCGAGATCAACCGCGAAAACCGCGGCAAGGACGCCGTCACCGACGTGCTGTCCTTCCCGATGCTGGAATTTTTCGACGGCGAATGGCCGGAGGACGTGGAGGAGGAGCGCAGCCCGGAGGACGGCTCGCTGCTGCTTGGCGATATGATGCTCAACTACGAGCGCGCGGTCGAGCAGGCGGCGGAATACGGCCACAGCGTCGCGCGCGAGTGCGGTTTTTTGACCGTGCATTCCGTGCTGCACCTGCTCGGCTATGACCACGAGCGCAGCGAGCAGGAGCGGCAGCTGCAGCGCGCGCGGGAAGAAGCGGTGCTGGCCGGTCTGGGGTTGATGCGCGATGCGGATTGACCTGTACGGCCTGCGCCGTTCGTTTCAGTGGGCGGCGCGCGGCGTGTGTCTCGCGCTGCGCGAGCGCAATTTCCGCATTCATCTGACCGTGTCGTGCTACGTGACGGCCGCCGGCTTTCTGGCCGGCCTGAGCCGCGCGGAGATCGCCGTGCTGTGCCTGTGCTTCGGGCTGGTCATCGCGGCGGAGATGGTCAACACGGCGATTGAAACGCTGTGCGACCGCATCACCGGGCAGATCGACCCGCTCATCCGCGACGCCAAGGACATCGCCGCGGGCGCCGTGCTGATGACCGCGCTGTTCAGCATCGCGGTCGCGCTGATGCTGTTCGCCCACCCCGCGCCGGTTCTCACCGCGTTGGGCAGGCTGGCGCGGCATATCTGGATCGACGCGCTGTTGCTGGCCTCCGTTCCGGTCGCCGTGGCG
>DXIG01000101.1 GCA_019112985.1 Candidatus Butyricicoccus stercorigallinarum
TGATGACGATGGACGGGAACACCACGCCCAGCGTGGTGAACAGCGCGCCGACCGGGCCGCGCCGCTTGTCGCCGATGTAGGTGGCGACGTTGACCGCGATGACGCCCGGCGTGCACTGGCCGATGGCGTACATGTCGGTCAGCTCGTCCTCGGTGCACCAATGGTTTTTCTCGACGATTTCGCGCTGCAAAATGGGCAGCATGGCGTAGCCGCCGCCGAACGTAAACGCACCGATGCGCGCGAACGTCAGAAACAGAGTAAACAATTCTCTCATGACAGTTGTCCTTTCACAATGATTTTGCTATTCAAAAAGCGAGAGCTGCGGATCGGCCAGATTGACGACGCGCAGCCCGCGCCGCCGCGCGAGCCCGACGGTATACGCCGTCCCGCCCGGCGTGCCGTCAAAAAAGCAGATGCATGTGCTGCTCTGCTCGACGAGAAACCGGTCGCGGGCGGTGTAGCAATCCGGCTGATATCGGTTGTACAGCGCAAACACGCGGGCGGCCTGCGCGAGCACGGCGTCGTAGCGCTGTCTCCAGCGCGGCTCCCAGTTTTCCTGCATGCCGGGAAACGCAATGGCGGCCCACAGGTCGATGGGAGCGCCCTCCCGCATGAGATGGAGCACGCATTCCGCCGCCCAGAGGTCGAAGCCGCGGCTCATGCCGGACAGAAAATGGCAGGTGCCGTCTTCCGCCGCGCGCCGGACGGCGCTGCGCAGGCGCCGCTGCATGGCGCAGAACGCGGGCGAGCCCTCGGCGCAGTCCGCGGGCATTTTTTCCGGGCGGTAGCCAGAGAAGCAGCAGACGGATGTTTTCACACCGATTCCTCCCTTGTTCTGTGCACTTCCACTATTGTAGCATTGCGGCTGAGAAAAGGCAATCGCACGCGCCGCCGGCGGCGCGCGGGAAAGTGTCCACGCGGCGGATTTTAGCGCGGTATTTTCATTTGAAACTGGCGGGGATGTGTGCTATCATACTATCACCTATGCAAACAGCGAAAGGAACGGAGAAGGTTATGTTGATTTGTCCGCACTGCGGCGCGCCGCTGTTCCGGCAGGAGCGCGCGCTGCGCTGCCCGAACGGGCACAGCTACGATATCGCGCGCGCCGGTTACTGCAACCTGCTGCAATCCGCGCGCAGCGGCGAGCACACCGGCGACAGCCGCGAGATGGTGGCGGCGCGCCGCCGCTTTCTCGACCGCGGCTACTATGCCCGGCTGGCGGACGGCCTGTGCGGCCGGGCGCGCGACCTGACGGCGGGACAGTGCGCGGTGAATCTGGTGGACGCGGGCTGCGGCGAGGGATACTATACGCGCCGGCTGGCGCAGGCGCTGCACGACGGCGGCCAGCTGGCGGAGAGCGTCGGCATCGATATCTCCAAGTCCGCGACGCAGTACGCGGCCAGGCGCGACCCGCTCACCCAGTATGTCACGGGCAGCGCCTATCATATGCCGCTGGCGGACGGCTGCGCGCACCTCATCTGTTCGATTTTTGCGCCGGCGCCCGCGGCGGAATTCCGGCGCGTGCTGCGGCCGGACGGCGCAGTGCTGTGCGCGGCGCCGGGCGCGGAGCATCTGTGGGAGCTCAAATGCGCGGTGTACGACACGCCGTACAAAAACCGCGAGGAAAAGCACGCGCTGGACGGATTTCGCCTGACCGACCGGCATAAACTAACCTATCAGGTACATCTGGACGACGCGCAGGACATTCAGACGCTGTTCGCCATGACGCCCTACGCGCACCGCACGCCGCGCCGCGGGCTGGAGCGCCTGCACGCGCTGCGCGAGCTGGATGTGACGCTGTCGTTCCTGCTGCTGACCTTCCGTCCGTAAACGGAACAAAGAGCTTTCCCTCAAATGGAAAATGTGGTATACTATAAGGGCAGAGGGGAGGCGGATATTCTGTCAAACCGGTCGAATTTTATCCATCACACGGAAAAGCTGAAGATCAAGGATGTGGTCGTGCAGCTCGTGCGCAGCTATTTTTCCAACAATCTGGCCAAGGCGTCGGCGGAGCTGTCGTATTATCTGTTGTTTTCCATCTTTCCGCTGCTGCTGATTGTCGCCTCGCTGTTGTCTCTGACGCGGGTGCCGCAGGCCACGCTGCTGCATCTGCTCAGCCTGTTGCCGGGGGATATCCAGCGCATTGTGTCCCCCATTCTCGCGCGCAACAGCGGCAATCTTTCTTCTGCGGAGCTGATCTGGCGCATGGCCGGGTTTATCGCGCTCGGCATCTATTTCCTCAGCCGCACGATGAGCTCCATCATGCACAACGTCAACCGCATTTACAACATCCCCAACCGCCGCGGCGGCATCGGCCAGTTTCTGTTCGAGATTTTGACGGCGGCGGGCTTTATCTGCGCGATCGTGTGCAGCTTTATCCTGCTCGTGCTCGGACGCAGCATCAATGCACTCATCACGAAATATATCGAAATTCCGCAGCAGCTCACGTGGCTGATGAACATATGGCGGTACGGGCGGTCGGTCATCGCCATCGGCGTGATGTTCCTGTTTCTGGTGCTGCTGTGCTATCTCGTGCCAAACTGCATTATGAAAATCCGCGACGCACTGCCGGGCGCGGTGTTTACGCTGGTCGTATGGGTCGTCTGTACGATGGTGTTTACGTTTTATATCGACAACATCAGCCGCTATAACGCGCTGTACGGTTCGCTCAGCGCGATTATGGTGCTCATGCTGTGGTTGTATATGACGGGAATTATCCTGTTTCTGGGTTTTGAGCTGAATTTTATCCTGATGAAAAAGCGCCGCAGAAATTTTATCTGCAAGGGGAAGCCGTGGTATGTCCGGCTTTTGTCCGGCCTGTTTCAGCGGATCAGAACAAAGCGATGACCGGAGCCAAACGAAGGAAAGGATGGATGTTTATCATGAAAGTAGTGGCATTCAACGGAAGCCCGCGCAAGGGCGGCAATACGGAGATCTGCCTCAACCTGATCGGCGAGGAGCTGAACAAGCAGGGAATTGAGCTGGAAATCGTACAGGTCGGCACCAAAGCCAAGCCGTGCATGGCATGTTATCACTGTCTGAACACCGGCAGCGGCTACTGCGTGCAGCAGGACGAGGTCAATGCGTGGATCGACAAGATGATCGAGGCGGACGGCATCATTCTCGCCTCGCCGGTCTATTACGGCGGCATCGCGGGCGGCATGAAGTGCTTCCTCGACCGCGCGTTCCTGGCGGCGGGCAACAAGCTGCACCACAAGGTCGGCGCGGCCGTCGTCACGCTGCGCCGCTCTGGCGGTCTGGAGACGTACCAGCAGCTCAATGCATACATGAATACGATGGAAATGGTCATGGCGACCTCCGATTACTGGCAGGCGGCGCACGGCCTGGACAAGGGCGAGGTCATGCAGGACACCGAGGGCGTCGAGGTCATGCAGAAGCTCGGACGCAACATCGCCTGGCTGCTCAAGCTGATTGAAAACGGCAAGGATACGGTCGCGCCTCCGGAAACCGGCGCGCGCACAATGACAAATTTTGTCCGCTGAATCCCGGGCGTTTCAAGGCGATTTGTCAAAAATTTCTGAAGGCGTAAAAAAATGGGTCAACCCCTTTGACAAAACAAATCGGTATGATATAATGAAGCCAATGAAGCAAAGCCCGCCGCGCTTCACCCACACGGCGGGATCGATAGGTCAATGAAGGAGGTCAATGAAAATGACACGTTCCATTCGCGTAAAGAACACGGAAGATATTCAGAAGATCAACAAGATCGTCACCCAGTTCCCGTATGACGTCTGGATTCACGGCAAGTCCGGCATGGTTGACGCCAAGTCCCTGCTCGGCATGTTCCTGCTCAGCCTGAACGAGCCGCTCAAGCTGGTCGTCGAAGACGACATCGACGCCAAGAAGCTGTTCAAGGCGCTGGAGGATTACCTGGACATCGACGACGACGATTGATGGATTGACACAGAACGGCGGAGTCTGCGCTCCGCCGTTTTTGCGTCTTGCGCCGCACCCCGCGGCGGGAGCGCCGTTCCGTATCTCGCGAGGGGCGCGTTCGTGCGCGGCAGGCGCGCCGGGCAGGGCAGACGGGGCAGATTTGCTCCCGTGATTTCTGTGACTGCGCGCGCCGACGCGCCCGCGGGCGAGGGAGGCGGCCCGAAAAATAAGAAAAACCGCCGGGAACGTGCGTTCTCAGCGGTTTGCTCTGGTTGCCGAAGAAGGATTCGAACCCTCACAAACAGAGTCAGAGTCTGTCGTGCTACCCTTACACAATTCGGCAGTATGGTTGCCGAAGAAGGATTCGAACCCTCACAAACAGAGTCAGAGTCTGTCGTGCTACCCTTACACAATTCGGCAATGTTGTCTGCGGCTCTCTCGAACCAGCGAATATTATTATACGCATAACAGG
>DXIG01000102.1 GCA_019112985.1 Candidatus Butyricicoccus stercorigallinarum
GCTGTTATGAACAAAAGCTGTGTAACATGGAGGAGACTGAGAGGAGAAAACCATGGGATTGAGCAATATTCTATCGCTGTGCGGCGGACTTGGCTTATTTTTGTTCGGCATGCGCTATATGGGCGCGGGACTGGAGCTCGCGGCGGGGCCGAAGCTGAACAGTCTGCTGGAAAAGCTGACACGCAACCCGGTCATGGGCTTTGCACTCGGCGTGCTGGTCACGGCGGCGATTCAGTCGTCTTCGGCGACGACGATCATGTGTATGGGCTTCCTGAACGCCGGCATCATGGATCTGATGCAGGCCGCGGGCGTCATTCTCGGCGCAAACGTCGGCACGACCATGACGAGCGTGCTGATCGCGCTGGATATTTCCGGTCTGGCGCCGCTGTGCATTTTTATCGGTTCGGCGATGCAGATGTTTTGCAAAAAAGACTTGCAGAAACACATCGGACAGATTATACTTGGATTTGGTATCCTGTTCCAGGGATTACATACGATGAGCGCATCCATGTCCAGCCTGAAGGACATGCCGGCGTTCCAGCGGTTCATCGCCTCGGTCACCAATCCGATTGTCGGCGTGGTGGTGGGCCTGCTGCTGTGCGCGGTGATTCAGAGCTCGTCCGCGGCGGTCGGCGTATTGCAGGCGCTGGCCATGCAGGAGCTGATGCCGATTCAGTTTGCGGCGTTTCTCATCTGCGGCATCAACGTCGGCTCGTCCGTCACGCCGTTCCTGTCGTCCATCGGCGCGAAAAATAACACCAAGCGCGCCGCCGTCATCTACTGCGTCTACAATGTCGTCGGCATGATTCTGTTTGTGCCAGTCACCATGCTGACGCCGTTTGTCCAGATCTATGGAATTGTGACCAGTGACCCGGTCGTTCAGATCTCCATGTTCCACATCACGTTTAAGCTGGTGACGGCGCTGGTGTTGCTGCCGTTTGTCGGCAAGCTGGTGGGTATTTCGTATTTCTTCGTGCCCAAAAAGGTGCACGAGAGCGCCTATTGCTTCGCTTATATCGACCCGAAGCAGATCGTCGCGCCGAGCGTCACGACGCGCCAGCTGTACAAGGAGCTGGAGCGCATGGCGGGGCTTGTCCGGCAGAATTTTATTCTGGCGGCGGAGGGCATGCTCAACCACGACATGAGCCATGCGGAGGAGATTCGCGAGCGGGAAAACGTCATCAATTTCCTCAACCACGGCATCACCGACTATCTGGTGGAGTTCAGCGGGCACAAGCTGCCCACGCATCTGCCGCAGATCGTGGCGAATATGTTCCACCTCGTCGGAGATCTGGAGCGCATCGGCGACCACGCCCTCAACCTGCTGGAAAAGACCGAGCAGTGCGTGCAGAACAATCTGGTCTATTCGGACGAGGCGCGCAGAGAATTGCAGCAGATTTACGAGACCGACCTGCTGCTGTATGACCGCGCGTTCAGCGGCTTCCTCTGCCACAACCTGAGCGAGCAGGACGCGCTGGATCTGCACCATCTGGAGGACCGCGTGGATACGCTGACCGAAAAATCGGAAAATAACCACATTGCGCGCCTGCGCGCGAAGCAGTGCAGCACGCAGACCGGTATTGTCTTTGTGGAGGCTCTGCACGACTATGAGCGTGTGGGCGACCACTCCAACAACATTGTCCGCACTGCGCGCAAGAACGCACAGATTTCCGGCGGCCTGCGTCCGCCGGTGCTCAGCACGGACAGCCTGTAAGAAAGAGTAGGCATATGAAGCTTCAAAGTGAAAAGGCGGCGTCGACCGAGGATCGGATTCTCGACGCCGCCTTGGATGTTGTGCAGGAGCACGCCATCAGCGGCACGCGCATCCACCTGGTGGCGGAGCGCGCCGGGCTGTTTCAGTCCAACATTCACTATTATTTTAAGTCCAAGCGCGACCTGCTGCTCGCCGTGCTCGACCGGCTGCACCGGCGCTGTCTCGACATCCGCGCGGAGCTGCGCGAGCATGCGGACGCGAGTCTGGACGCCCAGCTCGATATCTTTTTCGAGCAGAAAAAGCAGTTTATTCTGTACGAATCCAAATACGATTATGCGGAAATTGACTTTTGGACACAGGCGCATCTGGATGCGGAGATCCGGGAGCGCTTTGCGGTTTCCTTTCGCCGGTGGCGCGGGGAAATCAGTCGCGTGATCGCGCGCTACGCGCCGCAGGTTCCGCCGGAGCAGTGCGGCTTTGTCAGCGCGCTGATGGTGTCCATGATGGAGGGCGCGACGCTGCAATATCTCGTGGATCGGGATGCGCTGGCGCTCGACGATTATTTTGCGCGCTGCAAACAGCTGGTGCTCGCGCAGCTGCGGCAGAAAACGTGAAGCTCAGGCTCGGCAAAGCGGATTTGCCGGGCTTTTTTGCATATGCGGCGCGCGGGCGCCGCGGAGGACGGCAAGGAGGAACCCATGTTACACGACAGCTTTTTCATTCGGAACACGCGCATACGCAACCGCATCTGCGTCCCGCCCATGGTCTGCTATCACTGGACGGACGAGAGCGGCGTCGTGAGCGACCGCCATGTGGCGCATTACCGCGCGCTGGCGCGCGGCGGAGCGGGTCTGATCATTCAGGAGGCGACCTGCGTCACCAAGGAGGGCAGGCTGGCCGACTCCCAGCTTGGCATCTGGGAGGACGGACAGATAGACGGCCTGCGCCGCATCGTGCAGGCGGTGCACGCGGAGGGCTGCCCGATTTTTGTCCAGATTCACCACGCGGGCGTTGTCGGCATCGCGCCGCAGGCGCTTTGCCCGGACGACTATACCCTGCGGCGCGGCGGCGTGGAAAAGCGCGGCGTCAAAATGCAGGAGGAGGACATCGCGCGCATCCAGCAGGCGTTTGTCGACGCGGCGCGCCGCGCCTGTGAGGCCGGTTATGATGGTGTGGAGCTGCACGGCTGCCACAGCTATCTGATGTGCCAGTTTTTGAACAGCCGCGTCAACCGCAGAACCGACCGCTATGGCGCACAGCCCGAGCGGTTTATCACCGAGATCATGGACGGCATCCGCGCGGTTGTCCCGGCCGATTTTGTCGTCGGCATCCGTCTGGGTGCGTTTGAGCCGACGCTGGCGGACGGCATCCGCCACGCGCAGGCGCTCGAAGCGCACGGCATCGATTTTCTCGACATCTCCTACGGCTTCACCGATGAGGACGAGGCGGAAAAGCCGGCGGATTTCCCGTATAAAGACGTCATTTACGCGGCGGGCGAGATCAAAAAACAGGTCTCCGTGCCGGTGTTCGCGGTCAACGGCATCCGCGTGGCGGAGGACGCGCGCGGCGTGCTGGCGCGCACCGGCGTGGACATGGTGAACGTCGGCCGCAGCTCGCTGGTCAATCCGGCGTGGGCGGCGGACGCGCTCGCGGGGCGCGAGACCGGCAGATGTCTCGACTGCGCCGTGTGCCAGTGGCGCATAGACGCCGACAGATGCGCCGGGCGGCTGCTGCTGCGGCGCACGCGGCAGGGGTGACGGTATGAAGCGCGATCTTTGGCAGAAGGAGTGGGACGACCTTAACCGGCGGCAGGCGCGCTACCTGCGCAGGCACGGAAAAGCGCGCGAGCGCGCGTGGGACCGCTTGCAGCGCGTGGTTCCGGACGGGATGCAGGACAAGCTGGACGCGGCGTTTGTCAAGGCGTTTCAGCTCGTGTTTGAAAAGGGCACGGGCATCATCGAAAAGACATACGACAAACAGAAGCGGCAGGAGGACTACGAAATCGCGGAATATGCGGCCAGCGTGCGCGAAGACCGCAAACATGTGCGCGCCTTTCGCCGCGAGGCGGGCAGCCGCGCGCGGCAGAATCTCCTGCTTTCCTCCGTCGAGGGCATTGGGCTCGGCCTGCTCGGCGTGGGGCTTCCGGACATCCCGCTGTTCGTCAGCGTCGTTTTGAAGACGCTCTACGAGATTTCACTCAGCTTCGGGTATGATTACGACCGCATGGAGGAGCGCCTGTTTCAGCTGCGGCTGATCGAGACCGCGCTGTACGACGGGCCGGACATGCAGCGGCGCGACGGGGAGATGGACGAGATGTGCCGGAGCATGCGCGGCGCCAAGCGGCGCGCGCCGGAGGACACCGAACGCCTGACCGGGCGGCTGGACGAGCAGCTGCGCCGGACGGCCAAGGCGCTCGCGGACGACATGCTGTACGCCAAGTTTTTGCAGGGCGTGCCGGTCGTGGGGGCGGTCGGCGGCGCGACCGACGTGACCGTGCTCAAGCGCATTTCCGATTACGCGATGCTGAAATACCGCAGGCGCTATCTGCTCGACCGCGAGGGCGGGGAGGAGGAGTCCGCTTCGCCGTGAGCGGCGCCGGTAAAAATGGAAATAATTTTATGATATAATCTTGTGATTTGAGATATGCTGTGATACAATAGAACAAGAGAAAACGAAACAGCATGCCGCAGAGAGAAAGCGTTCATCTGCGCGACAGAGGGGGAATTTTGCAATGAAAAAGGTATTGTTCAGCTGTGTCGGTTCGACCGATCCGGTGCGCGGCCTGCGGGACGGCGCCATGCTGCACATCGTGCGGCACTATCTGCCGGACAAGATCATCTGGTTCATCTCGGAGGAGATGAAAAAGCTGGACGACAATGACCACCGGTACGATCTGGCGATGCAGAAGTTTTTCGAGCTGCACCCGGATTATCACCCGGAGATTGTGCGCGAATACAGCGATATCACGGACGTTTCGGAATTTGACATGTTCTATGAGCCGTTTGAGCGCATTGTCAGCGACGCGCTGGAGCAGGACCCGGACGCGGAAATTCTGCTGAATCTCAGCTCGGGCACCATTCAGATGAAGATGACAATGGCGCTGCTCGCCATGGATGTGCGTTACCGGACGAAGGGCGTTCAGGTGAAGTCGCCGGAAAAGAAAGCCAGCACGGCGCAGCGGACGACGGACACAAAATATGATGTGGCGACGGAGATTGAACTGAACGAGGACGACGAGCCGGGCATGGAGAACCGGTGCGGCGAGCCGCAGCTGTTCCTCGTGCGCAGACAGGCGGAGCGGCAGCGGATTGAGGCGCTGCTCCAGACATACAACTACGGCGCACTGCGCCTGCTGCGCGAGAGCCTGCCGGTCTCCTGCCGCGGGCTGGTCGAGCATCTGGCGCAGAGAGCGGAATACAACACCGGCGCAGCGGAGGAAAAAGCGGAAAAGCTGCGCGGTCATGTGCCGTTCCCGCTGTATCCGATGAAGCCGGAAAACAGAGCGGGCCGCGCGCGCAAGTACCGCGCCGTCACGGAATATTATCTGTGCCTCAAGCTGCTGCAGCAGTCCGGGCAGCTGACCAACCTTGTCGTCCGCCTGAATCCGCTGGTGGTCACGCTGCAGGAGGTCTGCCTGAGAGAAAAATACGCCTTCCATGTGCAGGATATCATGGAGAAGACCGGCGGAAAGGAATACATCACCGCAAACAAGGTGAACAAGTGCTCCCCCGAGCTGAAGCAATATTTGGATGACGAGCTGGGCATCATGCGGGAAAAGAGCTTTCCCAGCATCCGCGTGTACAACCTGTTGCTCCGCTATTTTTCCGAGGAAGACGAAGCGCTGGAGCTGTTTGAGCAGCTGGAGCGCCTGAACGAAACGCAGAGAAACACGGCGGCGCACACGCTGGACAACGTCACGGAGGACGACATTGTCCGCGCGGCCGGCTGCGGGAGCGCAGCGCTGATGAAAAAGCTGGAGGCGCTGATCGGCAGCCTCTATGCGGATATCTGCAATCCGAAGATCTTTTCGATCTACGAAACGTGCAACGACTATATCAAAAGCCAGCTGTAAGCGGACTGCCCCCGGTCGCCCGACCGGGGGCTTTTTGTGCGAACCTGTGAAAAAGCGGGCGCGCGGGAGGCGGAATCACAGGGGGTTCGCACGCGGAAAAAGGGAGAATTTTCTGTGCAGCGGCTTGCATGGATTGGAAAACTGCGATATAATAAGTGCAAATTGAATAAAGCATACGCAAGATTTCCTTCGTGAGCAGGGCAAAATTGCCGATGCAGTTCGCTCAGCTCGCGTAAGACGTGCGGCACAGACGTAAATTGGGTTTCACCGCCAGCAGCAGCACGAAGCCTGCGGAGGCCAGGTCGGGCAGGGGCTGGAAGCTTTGCTGCAC
>DXIG01000103.1 GCA_019112985.1 Candidatus Butyricicoccus stercorigallinarum
GTCAGCAATTACCATAATCGGCTTGGAGACAATTTCTCCGCAGCCGCCGCAATTGGCACAGTCGTGGCCGCAGGCCGTCTTCCGCTTTACCTGTAATTCCGCCTGATTGCCCGGCAACAGGCGCTTGACCACAGCAATCTGCTGCATGGTTACGCTCTCCTTTCTTCGAGAGGACAAAAAGTCTGTAAAATTTCCTGCGCGCAGCCGATGCCGTCCACCGCCGCGCTCAGAATGCCGCCCGCATAGCCCGCGCCTTCGCCGCACGGGAGCAGGCCGGACACCCATCTGCTGTGGCGGCTGTCCAGCCGCGCGATGCGCACGGGTGAGCTGGTGCGCGTCTCCGGCCCGGTGAGCAGCGCGTCCGCCGCGTCAAAGCCGCGGATTTTTTTGCCGAACCGCCGCAGGCCGTCGCGCATGTGCCGCACGACAAAGTCCGGCAGAATGCCCTCCAGCGTGCCGTACTGCACGCCGATCGGGTAGGTCGGGCGCACACGGCCCGCGCGCCGGGTCGCCGTCCCGTCCAGAAAATCGCCGACGCGCTGGCACGGCGCCCGGTAGCTTCCGGTCGCGCGAAAGGCCTGCCGCTCGATCTGCCGCTGGAACGCGACGCCGCCGAGCGCGTCCGCCGTCGGAAAATCCGCCGGGTCGACCGACACGACGATGGCGGAATTGGCGTTTCGCCCGTCGCGGGCGTGATAGCTCATGCCGTTGGTCACAATCGCGTCCGGCTCGCTCTGCGCCGCCACGACCTGTCCGCCGGGGCACATGCAGAACGAATAGCAAGCGCGCCCGTCCGCCCGGTGCGACAGCGTGTACTCCGCGGGCGGCAGCGCCGGATGCCCCGCGAGCCTGCCGAACAGCCCGGCGTCGATGTCGCGCTGCAAGTGCTCGATGCGCGCGCCCACCGAAAACGGCTTCGGCTCAAAATAGACGCCGTCCGCGATCAGCTGCGCAAACGTGTCGCGCGCGCTGTGCCCGATCGCGAGAATCAGGCGCTCGCAGGCGATCTCCTGCCCGTCCACCAGCGCCGCCGTCAACGCGCCGCCGCGCTGGACGATGCCGGTCAGCGTGCAGCCAAAGCGCACCTCGCCGCCCATGCGGACGATGTCCTCGCGCATACGGCGCACGACCTGCTTGAGAATGTCCGTGCCGATGTGCGGCTTCGCCCGGTAGAGAATCTCGTCCGGCGCGCCGTGCGCGACAAAGGTGCGCAGCACATAGTCGCCCATCGGGTCGTTGATGCGGGACGTCAGCTTGCCGTCCGAATACGCGCCCGCGCCGCCTTCGCCGAATTGAATGTTGCTGCGCGGGTCAAACGCGCCGCCGGCGGCAAACGCCTCCACCGCGCGGTCGCGGCGCTCGATGGCCTCGCCGCGCTCGATCACAAGCGGGCGGTAGCCGTTTTTCGCCAGCACATAGGCGGCGAACAATCCCGCCGGCCCGAAGCCGACGACGATCGGGCGGTGGTGCAGCCGCGCCGTGCCCGTCGCGGCGGGCGCGTGCACCGGCTTTTTGAGGCGCACATCCGGCTGCGCCGCGCGCTGCACGGCGGCCTGTTCCGCCTCCGCGCTGTCCAGCTCGAGCAGCACGGAGAGCACGCGCGTGATGCGCCCGTGCCGCGCGTCGAGCGAGGCGCGGTACAGATGCGCCCCGCGCACCGCGCCGTCGGGCAGCTCACATTTTTTCCGCGCCGCCGCAAAGGCGTCCTGTTCCGACGCCTCCAGCGGCAGGCGGATATTGCCAACCAAAATACTCATGATGTCCGTGAAATGCGTACTGTGACGCTGTACGTGCCGATGACCGTCGAGCCGTCCGGGCTGATGATCGTCGCGCCGATGGTGTGCTGTCCGTCGGACAGATCGAGCGAGGCGATCTCCGCGACCGCGCGGATGTCGCCGGCGTCGATCGAATCGAGCAGCCGCCGCGAGCCGCTCAGCGTGACCTCCAGCGACTCCGTCTCCAGCGTGACCTCCGCCGTCTCGTCCCGGTTCGTGTCGTCCAGGCTGATGTCGGTGATCGTGAACTGCCGCGTCGCGGCGTCGCTGATGGAGATTGTGACCGTGGCCGTCGTGGGCTGGCCGTCGTTGAGCGAGACGCTCGTCGGCACATTGATGTCAAATTCGTAGGTGTCGCCGTTTTCCGCCGTGTTGACGTTGATGGCGCCGAGCGCGATGGAATCGATGCTCTCCACCGTCTGCGGGTCGCCGATGATCTCCACTTCCTTCGGCGAGATGGTCGCCGTGACGTCGTCCGCCGCGTCCTCCGGGGAGAACGTCACCTCGAGCGGAACCGTCTTCACGCGCTTGACCGGTACGGTCACGGTGATGCTGGTGACGTTGCGCGAAATGTTGTTGGCGTCGACGGTCTCGCCGTCCTTGTCCACCAGGTGATAGGAATAGTTGTCCGTCGTCGTCTGCCGCATGTCCTTCGTGTCGACCGTGACCACGGCGGCGGAGACGCGGTCCATCTCGGTCTCCGGACCGGTGATCTCGACGGCGTCGCGCGACAGCGACGCTTCTTCAAACACATAGCCCTCCGGCGCGTCGTCCGAATAGCGCACCGTGACCGGCACGGTTTTGGACTCCATGCGGTCCACGACGACCGTGATGGTCTCCGGCGAGCGTCTGACGCAGGTCATGCCGCTCTCCGGCAGAATGACGTGATAGGGGATCTCATAGGTGCCGGGCGCCGTGATGGTGTCCGTCAGATCCGCCTTCACCTTGATCTGCGATGCGGTCAGCGTCGCCAGGCGGTTGCTCGCGCCGGACACCCGGACGTCCACCGTCGCATCCGCGCCGCTGACGAGCGTGAGGCTGTAGGAGTTGTACAGCTCGTCGACGCCGGTCAGCTGAACCGAAATGTCCCGGTATTCCAGCGTCCGCGTCGGGTTCTGGATGCCCATGAAATAGCTCCAGAGAATGACCGCCGCGACGACCGAGAGCAGCTTTGTGAAAACATCATGCTTTGTCATCCAGTCTTTCATTGTTTTTGCCCTCCGAAATGCTGGATTTTACCCATGATCTTCGCCAGCAGCGTCAGCTCCTCCTGCTCGGTCTCCTCTTCCTCCTTGACCAGAAGCTCGTTGCGCAGAATCTCGTCCAGCTGCTCCGGCACCAGATGCCGCTGCAGCTTTCCGTCGATCGCGATGGAGATCGAACCGGTCTCCTCGGACACAACCAGACTGACCGAGTCCGCCCGCTCGCTCATGCCGACCGCCGCGCGGTGGCGCGTGCCCAGCTCCTTCGCAAGATTGGGGTTGGGCGACAGCGGAAGCACGCAGCCCGCCGCATACACCCGCCCGCCGCGGACAATCATCGCGCCGTCGTGCAGCGGCGCGCCTTCATAAAAGATGTTGCGCACCAGCTCGTCGCGCACGGCCGCGTCGACGACCGTGCCCGTGCGGATGACGTCCTCCAGGCTCTCCTGGCGCTCAAAGATAATCAGCGCGCCGGTGCGCGACCACGACATCTCCGAGCAGGCATGTACAATTTCCAAAACCGCCTTCTCCTCGATCGGGACGATGTCGTTGCGCAGCATGATGGACGACAGCTTGCTCTTGCCAACGCGCTCGAGCACGCGGCGCAGCTCCGGCTGGAACACGATGGCGATGACCAGAATGCCCCAGGTGAGTACCGTCTGGAACAGATAGTTGACCATCGTGAGCTGGAGGATGTTGGAAATCCACATGGCGACGATCAGAACGATGACGCCGCGGATAATGCGGGCAGAGCTCGTTTCCCGCACCAGCTTTACCACCTGGTAGATGAGAAACGAGATTACCGCAATATCAATGATGTCGGATACCGTAATCGATATTAAATTTTGCCATATCAGTAAAATGGAATCCATAAATCGCTGATTCTCCCATTTCCTGCGCAAAATGCAGGTTTCTCGATAAAGATATGCAGGAAATTGTCCATGCATGTTTTTATTCTACCACAACTGCGCCAAGGTGTGAATAGTCTACTCCAAATTTTGCATCGATTCTTTTCCGCTTATCCGTGCAATCCGGCCCGCAAACCGCCGCATCTGGCGCTCTGTCTGAAACCATCCGGGGGAAATCCGCACGGTTCCGGTGCGCGCCGTCCCCGCCGTCGTGTGTGCAAGCGGCGCGCAGTGCAGCCCCGCGCGCACACAGATGCCCTGCTCCGCCAGCCGCTGCGCGACCGTCTCGGCCGGAAGCTGGCGGCTGAAAAATGACAGCACGCCGCTCTGCCGGTGCGGCTGCGGCGAGAGCAGCGGCACGATGCCCGGAATGTCGCGCAGCGCTTCCGCCGCCACGCCGCACAGCGCGCGCTCGTGGCGCAGCAGCTCGTACACGCCGACGCGCTGCACAAATTTCATGCCCTCGAACAGCCCCGCGATGCCCGCGACGTTGTGCGTGCCGCTCTCCAGCCGGTCGGGCAGCAGCGCCGGCATATCCGTCCGCTCGGAATCGCTGCCCGTGCCGCCGGGCAGCAGCGGATGCGGCGCGTCGTCCGACAGCCACAGCAGCAGCCCCGTGCCCGGCGGGCCGTACAGACCCTTGTGCCCCGGCATACACACGGCGGCGAGGCTGGGCAGCTGCGACACATCGAGCGGCAGCACGCCCGCGGACTGCGACGCGTCCAAAATCAGCGGGACGCCCGCCTCCGCCAACAGGCGGTCGAGCGCCTCCAGCGGCTGAATATAGCCGAAGACATTGGAGACATGGCACAGCACAAAGCAGTCCGCGCCGCGTTCCAGCGCCTGCCGCGCCGAGGCGAGCAGCCGCGCATCGTCCCAGAGCGCGCCCTGCAAAATGGTCAGCCGTTTGTGCCCGCGCCGGACGATGTCGACAACCGGGCGCAGCACCGCGTTGTGTTCAAACGGCGAGAGGGCGAAATGCCGGCGCGCCTGCATCGAATACAGCGCGAGGCACAGCGCGTGCGTCGCGTTGTGCGTGAAGATGACGCGGCGCGGGTCGTCCAGACCGAACAGCTGCGCCGCCAGCGCGCGCGTGTCGTACAGGATTTCCGCCCCGGTCATCGCCGGCGGGTGGGCGCTGCGCCCCGCGCCCGCCGCGTGCCCCATCGCCCAGCGCATCGCGGCGGCGACCGCAGGCGGTTTTTTCAGCGTCGTCGCCGCGTTGTCCAGATAGATCATCCCTCGTCCTCCCAGCGCCACAGCTCCGGCGGCAGATCGGACAGGCAGTCCTCCGCCCGGCCGGATTCCCGCGCTTCGAGCTTCAGCCCCCAGGTGCAGGCGCGCACATTGCGCGTGCGCGGCGGGCGCACGGGAATCGCGTCGACGCCGCAGGCGGACAGCCTGTGCGAGAGCAGCAGCGCCTCGCTCTGGGAGCGGCACAGCATCATGCGGGTCTGTTTCATGCGACGCACCTCCGAAAGCCTTTCTGCTTCCAGTATAGGCGTCGCGCGCCCGGTTTGTGCCTGTCTGCGGGCGCGCGGTATTTCATTTTGGATTTTTCTTGCAAATCATATATCGGTGTGCTATGTTAAATACAAACGAAAATGATACACATACTATGAGGTGACCGATTTCCATGTTAACCAGCACTTCCCTTTACCTGCGCACCGAATCGATGACGATTCTCGGCGGCCTGCGCCGCACGGAGGCGTTCTCCGTCTACGTGGACACGCTGGCCGCGCTCAACCAGTCGCCGGAGGCGTTTTGCCGGAACTACGCGCGCCTGTGCCAGTTCCACTACACCCACGGCGATCTGGGCAAGCTGCTCGCGCGCGAAATTCACTACGACACCAACGTCCTGACGCAGTCGGTGAATCAGCCGATCTCCAGCGACGTCCGCGCCGCCGCCGATTTTGACCTGTACACAGTCAACGCGCTGATCTCGCTCTCCGGCTCGGACTTTTTGGACTTTGCCCGCAGATCGTACCGCAACTGCGTCGACCTGTTCGACGCGCTGCCGGGCTTTTCCGCAGGCACGCCGCTGCCCTTCGGCAACTGCGACGGCCTGCTCCAGATGTACCGCAAAAAGGGCTCCGGCTACTTCGCCCGCGCGAACGCCTTCACCGTCCTCGACGGCGTGCCGCAGCCGATTGCCAACCCCGACCCCATCCGCCTGTCCGACCTCAAGGGCTATGCGGTGCAGAAAAAGGCCATCCGCGACAACACGCTGTCGCTGCTCGCGGGCAAAAACGCCAACAACATCCTGCTCTACGGCGACAAGGGCTGCGGCAAATCGTCGACTGTCAAGGCGATTGCCAACGAATACGCCGACCGCGGCCTGAAGATCATCGAGCTGCCGATGGATCAGATCAAGCAGTTCCCCGCCATCTGCTCGATGATCGAGCGCAGCCCGTTCACCTTCATCCTGTTCCTCGACGACCTGTCGTTTACGGCGGAGGACGAGCGCTTCGTCGCGCTCAAGGCGTTCATCGAAGGCGGCGTGGCGGGCAAACCGCACAACATGGCGATCTATGCCACGTCCAACCGCCGCCACATCGTGCGCGAAAAGTTCTCCGACCGCGCCGGCGACGACGTGCACGTGCGCGACGCGCTGCAATCCGCCTCGTCGCTGTCCGACCGCTTCGGCATCGAGATCACCTTCTCCAACCCGGTCAAAAACGAGTACCTCTACATCGTCGACCGCCTCGCCGAGGACTACGGTCTGGAGCTGCCGGAGGAGCGGCTCCACCTGCTGGCCGAGCGCTTCGCCATCCGCAAGAACGGGCGCTCCCCGCGCACGGCGCGCCAGTTCATCACGCATCAGCTCGCGCTCGAGCACGGCGAAACCGTGCCGGACGACGAGGGCGAATAATCCCAAAACAGCAAACTGCGCCCCACCTGCCGCGGCAATTTGGCAGATGGGGCGCAGATTTTTTGTCGAAACAGCTGTTATACGGACTGAACTGCGGCCTTGAGTGCGTCGACGCGGTCAGTCTTCTCCCACGCGACGCCGAGGTCGGTGCGTCCCATGTGGCCGTAAGCGGCGAGCTGACGGTAGATGGGGCGGCGCAGGTCGAGGTCGCGGATGATCGCGCTCGGACGCAGGTCAAACACCTGCCCGACCGCGCGCTCGAGCAGCTCGTCGTCGACCGCGCCTGTGCCGAACGTATCCACCAGCACGGAGACCGGCTGCGCGACACCGATGGCATAGGCGAGCTGAATCTGGCACTTGTCCGCCAGACCCGCGGCGACAATGTTCTTGGCGACATAGCGCGCGGCGTAGGCCGCGGAGCGGTCGACCTTTGTCGGGTCCTTGCCGGAGAACGCGCCGCCGCCGTG
>DXIG01000104.1 GCA_019112985.1 Candidatus Butyricicoccus stercorigallinarum
GACAGATAGTGACGTATCTCCTCTTCGGTCGGGTTGGACAGCTCGCGCTTCATCGCGAGCACGTTCATGATAAAGCCGGGCGAGCAGAAGCCGCACTGCTCCGCGCCCTCCGCGGCGAGAAAATCGGTGAACTGTTTGGACTCCTCCAGCACGCCCTCCAGCGTGGTGATTTCGTGCCCGGCGGCGCGCGCCGCGAGCACGGAGCAGGAGAGCACCGGCTTGCCGTCCATCCAGACGGTGCACAGGCCGCAGTTGGTGGTCTCACAGCCGCACTTGACGGAATAGCAGCCGCAGTCGCGGACAAAGGTGTACAGCGTGGTGTCCGGATCGACGAGGCGGGTGTGGTTTTTGCCGTTGATCGAAATGGTTATCTGCATGACTGCACCTCCTGGAGCGCGCGGCGGATGAGAACGGGACAAATTTTGCGCCGGTAGTCTGCGCTCGCGCGCATGTTGGACGAGAAGGACAGGCTGTCGGCGACGGCCTGCGCGTCCGGCGTCTGACCGGCGTAGGCGAGACAGGCCTTCTGTGGGCGCGCGCCGACGGCGATGCGGTACGCGCCGTCCCGGCAGGTCACCGCGCAGGTCAGCACAGGAAAGTCGGTCGCCTGGAAGCGCATGTGCTGATAGGACGCGGCATACGCCTGTTTGGGGAGGATAATGCACTCCAAAATGTCTTTTTCATAGGGCATGGCGGCAAATTCCTCGATGGAAACCGTGCCGCGGTGATACAGCCGGACCTGGGCGGGCAGGGCGAGCAGGGCGGTGAGCACATCGGAAAAGCCGAAGCGCCCGTAGACGCTGCCGCCGACCGTCGCAGTGTTGCGGAACTGCGTGCCCACGATGCCGGAGACCGCGTCGCGGAACAGATTGCCGTACTGCTGCCGCAGCAGCCCGCTGGTCTCGAGCTGGCGCAGCGAGACCATGGCGCCGATTTCGACGGTGTCGGCCGTCTCGGTGATGCGGTCCAGCCCCAGCGCGGACAGATCGATGGCCGTGCCGATGGCGCGGCGGCCGAGCCGAAGCCACATGCAGCCACCCAGAACGGTGTTGTTGCGCGCCGCTGTCAGCGTCTGATACGCTTCTTCCAGGCTGGAAGGACGTGAAAACTGGCGGATGGTATACATATCTTTCTTCCCCTTTGTACCGATGGAGTATCATATGAATAATAATATTATAACAAAATTCACCGAGAAAACAAGAAAAACCGGCGGTTGGCGCGATAATATCGGACAGAAGCATGAAAGATGTAGAAAAATGTACAGATACGGCGAAACGGGCAGACTTTTCTTTCAAACGGGGAGGGAAAACAATTGACAACAATGGGAAAAAAGATGATAATAATAAAATAATCATTCACATGACGATTTTACTGGCGGAGTTTCGATTACCGCTCGCTACAGGCTAAAACGAGGTGAGTCAATTGACTGAACAGAGTCGGAACAAGAGGCCGGATTCTTATCATAACGTATCGGGAGAGATCCCCGTCTCCATGATGCAGGGCGACATGGAAACCATCTTGCAGAATATGGAATCCGTGCTGCGTGTACGTAACCGCAAGAGCTATTCGCACCAGATGCGGGAGATTGACGGGTTCAAGACCTGCCCCGGCTACTGCCTGCAGAACGGCGCGTTCGAGCTTCCGGGCGGCATCAATTTCACCATTACCTCGCAGGGCGCGACCAGCGTCGAGCTGGTTCTGTTCAAGCGCCGCCAGCGGGAGCCGTTTGCGGTGCTTCCGTTCCCCGACGACTATCGCGTCGGCAGCGTATATGCCATGATCGTGTTTGGGCTGGAAATCGACGAGTTTGAATATGCGTACCGCATCGACGGTCCGTACGACCCGAAAAAGGGGCTGCTGTACGACAGGAAAAACCTCCTGCTCGACCCCTACGCCCGCGCGGTTGCCGGTCAGTCCGCCTGGGGCACGCGCCCGCAGACGGGCTTCGAGTACCGCGGGCGCATTGTTTCGTCCAACTTCGACTGGCACGGCGTGCGCTCGCCGCACATCGAGATGCAGGATCTGGTCATTTATGAGACGCATGTGCGCGGCTTCACGCGCCACGATTCGTCCGGCGTCACCTATCCGGGCACGTTTGACGGGCTGATGGAAAAAATTCCGTATCTCAAGGATCTGGGTGTCAATGCCGTCGAGTTGATGCCGATTTTCGAGTTCGACGAGATGCGCGACATGCGCGTGCACGACGGCAGGCTGCTGCTCGACTACTGGGGCTATAACCCGGTCGCGTTTTTCGCGCCCAACACGGCGTATTCCGCCGAGCACGAATTTACCAACGAGGGCGACGAGCTGCGCCGTCTGGTGCGCGCGCTGCACAAGAACGGCATGGAGGTCATTCTGGACGTCGTGTTCAACCACACGGCGGAGGGCAATGAAGACGGCTCGATTTTCTCCTTCAAGGGCGTGGACAACGCGATTTACTATCTGCTCGAGCCGGACGGAAAATATTACAACTTCAGCGGCTGCGGCAACACGGTCAACTGCAACCACCCGGTCGTGCACCAGCTGATCGTGGAATGCCTGCGCTACTGGGTCATCGAGTACCGCATCGACGGCTTCCGCTTCGATCTCGCCTCCATTCTCGGACGCAACGAGGACGGCACGCCGATGCACAATCCGCCGCTGCTCGAATCGCTCGCGGCCGACCCGCTGCTCACCGGCGTCAAGCTGATCGCGGAGGCGTGGGACGCGGGCGGACTGTATCAGGTCGGCTCGTTCCCGTCGCGCGGCGACCGCTGGGCGGAGTGGAACGGCAAATACCGCGACGACCTGCGCTGCTTCCTCAAGGGCGACAGCGGCATGGCGAAGGCCACTTCCTACCGCATTCTGGGCTCGCAGGATCTGTACCCGCCGACCAAGCGCGGTGAGTGCGCGTCGGTCAACTTCATCACGTGCCACGACGGCTTTACGCTGTACGATCTGTACACCTACAACACCAAGCACAACGAGGCGAACGGCTGGGACAACACGGACGGAGAGTCCAACAACAACAGCTGGAACTGCGGCGTGGAGGGCGAGACCGACCGCGTGGAGATCAACAACCTGCGCCGCCGCCTGCAAAAGAACGCCGTCGCGGTGCTCATGTGCTCGCGCGGCACGCCCATGTTCCTCGCGGGCGACGAATTTGGCAACACGCAGTTCGGCAACAACAACGCCTACTGCCAGGACAACGAAATTTCGTGGCTGGACTGGAACCTTCTGGAGAAAAACCGCTCGCTGTACAATTTCTTCCGCTATATGATCCATTTCCGCAAAAAGCACCCGATTCTGCGCGGGCACACCAAGCCGGCGCAGAGCCGCTTCCCGGAGACCAGCCTGCACGCCAAGGAGCCGTGGGACGCCAACTACAAGGAGGACACGCGCGTCATCGGCGTGACCTTTGCCGGGCGCAATGCGGACGACACGGCGGATGACATCGTGCACATCGCGCTCAATTCCCACTGGATGGGACATCAGGTGCGGCTGCCGGAGCTGCCGGAACACATGCACTGGCGCATCGCGGTCAACACGTTCAACGGGCCGGACAACGACTGCGTGGAAAACGTCGAGGATATGCCGCCGTCGCACAGCGGCGTCGTCTGGCTGGAGCCGCGCTCGGTGATGATTCTCGTGGCGGCGGAGGACACATGACGGAGACAGAACGCTTGCAGCAGGCGGTTGGCGCGCTGTGCAGCTGGTATCGCGCCGGACACCGCGATCTGCCGTGGCGGCGGTCGCCGACCGCCTACCACGTGTGGGTGTCGGAAATCATGTTACAGCAGACGCGGGTGCAGGCGGTGATCCCGTACTATACGCGCTTTGTGCGCGCGCTGCCCACCGTGCAGGCGCTCGCGGAGGCGCCGGAGGAGCAGCTGATGAAGCTGTGGGAGGGGCTCGGCTATTACAGCCGCGCCCGCAATCTGCAAAAGGCGGCGCGCGCGATCTGCCGGCAGTATGGCGGCGAAGTGCCGTGCACCAGCGAACAGCTGCGCGCGCTGCCGGGCATCGGGCCGTACACGGCGGGCGCGATTGCATCCATTGCGGGCGGCGAGGCCTGTCCGGCGGTGGACGGCAACGTGCTGCGCGTGCTGTCCCGCCTGTTCGCGCGCGGCTGGGACATCCGCGCGCAGGCGGTCAGGCGGCAGGCGGAGCGCGAGATCGCGGCCGTGCTTCCGGCGGAGCGCCCGGGCGACTGCAATCAGGCGTTTATGGAGCTGGGTGCGACGGTCTGCCTGCCGAACGGCGCGCCGCTGTGCGCGCACTGCCCGCTGGCGGCGCTGTGTCTGGCGCACGCGGGCGGCACGGAGACGGCGTTTCCCGTGCGCGCGCCCAAAAAACAGCGCCCGATCGAGCGGCGCACGGTTTTTCTGCTGTGGAAGGACGGCAGAATCGCGCTGCGCAAGCGCCCGAACCGCGGGCTGCTGGCGGGCATGTGGGAATTTCCCAATGTTCTGGAGGGCGAGGACGCGGAGCAGCAGCTCGGCGTGCGCCTGACGGATCTCCGGCCGCTGGGACAGGCCAGGCACGTGTTCACCCATCTGGAATGGCACATGACCGGCGTTTCGGCGCGGACGGAGGACGGCGGTACGTTCACCTGGGTCACGCCGGAGCAGCTGGCGCACGACGTCGCGCTCCCCAGCGCGTTTCGCGCCTATCGGACGGTCAAACAGCAGGATTAGAGGGCATATCTTCCGCAGCGGAGATATGCCTTTTGTTTTGCCGTCGTTTATGTTACAATAGATGGACGGAAGGTTGCGAACAACCGGACAGTATTGAGACGAAAGAGGGATTGTGATGAAAACATATTACATTGCTGCGGACATCGGCGGCACGACCGTGAAGATGGGACTGTATCAGGAGCCGTCCGGCTGGGTGGAAAAATGGGAAATTCCGACGCGCACGGAAAACGGCGGCGCGCAGATCCTGCCCGACGTGGCGGACACCATCGCGCAGACCTGTGCGAAGCACGGCGTCTCGATGGATGATGTGGCGGGCATCGGCGTGGGCGTTCCGGGTCCCGTGCTGCGCGACGGCACGGTCAACGGCTGCGTCAACCTCGGCTGGGGCGTCTTCAATGTCGCGGAGACGCTGGGCGGGCTGACCCATCTGCCGGTCTATGTGGCGAATGACGCGAACATCGCCGCGCTCGGCGAGCAGTGGAAGGGCGCGGGCAGCGCGTATCAGAGCGTCGTCCTGCTCACGCTGGGCACCGGTGTCGGCGGCGGCGTCATTCTGGACGGCAAAATCGTGACCGGCGCGGTCGGCGGCGCGGGAGAAGTCGGCCACATGCCGGTGGTCGAGCCCGTGGAGGGCGTCGTGTGCAACTGCGGCAAGGACAACTGCCTGGAGCTGGCAGGTTCCGCGACGGGCGTGCTGCGCAGCGCCAAGCGGTATCTGGCGGCGAGCGATGCGCCGTCCGCGATGCGCGCGATTGAAAAGCTGACGGCCAAGGACGTGTGCGACTGCTGTGCGGCGGGCGACGAGATGGCACAGCAGTGCATCAAGCTGGCGACGGACGCGCTCGGCCGGGCGATTGCGAGCATCGGCTGTGTGCTCAATCCCGAGGCCTTCCTGTTCGGCGGCGGCATGGCCGCGGCGGGCGAGCTGCTGCTCGCACCGATCCGCAAGGTGTACCGCGAGAACGTGTTCCCGCCGCTGCGGGAGACGCCGGTTCTGCGCGCGACGCTCGGAAATGAGGCGGGCATCACAGGCGGCGTCCGCCTGATTCAGGTCTCTCAGCAGGCATAATTCTGGTACCGCCGGTACGCGGAAGCAATTCCGCTGCCGGCGGTCTTTTTGCGCGCTGCGCCGCATAGAATGGCGGGGAAGGAGGGACGACCGAATGGGGGAGACAATTCGGAGCGCGCTGTGGTGCGCCGCAGTCTGTCTGGGCATCTTTCTGACCGCGCAGCTGCTGCGCGCGTCCGGCGCGCTGTCCTTCCTGCCGGAAAACGACGCGGGCAAGGTGGCCGCGGCGCTCGGCAGCATGCGTTCGCGGGACTGGTCGGAGGAATTGATATCGGTATTTGCAGCACAGGAGGATTGACGGCGGCGAAGCTGCGGGTGACGCCGTCGTTTTATCTGTTTTGGGCGGTGTTCAGCCTGCTCGACAGCGAGGGCGTTCTGCCGGTCTTCGCGGGCGCGGCGCTGCTGCACGAGCTGGGGCACGTGTGCGCCATCTGCGCGTGCGGCGGACAGGTCGCGTCGGTGGAGCTGTCCGCGTGCGGCGTGGTGATCGAACAACGCCGGCCGCTCGGCTATCTGGCCGACTGTGCGGTTGCGCTGGCCGGACCTGCGGCAGGCATGGCGGCGGCGCTGGCGTTTGCGGCGGCGCACTGTCCGACGGCGGCGGGCGCCAATCTGCTGCTGTCCGCGTTCAACTGCCTGCCGCTGCTGCCGCTGGACGGCGGCTGCGCGCTGGCCGCGCTGCTGGCACTGCTGCCGCCGCGCGCGGCGGAACCGGCTGTCCGCGCGCTGGCGTGTGTGTCGCTGGGCGGCGCCTGCGCGCTTTCGCTGGGCGGCGCGGCACTGCTGCTGCACACCGGGCGCAACGCGACGGTGCTCGCGGCGGGGCTGTTCCTGCTCGGCGCAAACCGCAGCTGGTTGCATGAATTGACGGATTATGGTATGATTGTAACAGGGAAAAATCATGCCGTACATCCATCGGAGAAAAAACGGTGGAAACAGGGGTGATGGCTTGACCTTCTCAGTCGGAGACCGCGTGCTCCATCCGCTGCACGGCGCGGGCACGGTCACATCGATCTGCGTCCGGCCGCCCGACCGCCAGAGCTACTATGTGTTGCAGTTGGCGCTGGACGGCGCGACGGTTTACGTCCCGGTTTCCGGGGCGGCGCGGGTCGGTCTGCGCCCGGTTTGCAGCGAGCGGGAGGCGCAGCGGCTTTTGTGCGGCGCGGTTGGCGCGCTGCCGCCGCAGCCGTCCGATTGGAGCGCGCGCTATCGGGAAAACATGGCGCGCGTGCGCTCCGGCGAGACGCGGCAGGTGGCGCAGGTCGTGTGCTGTCTGCGGCGCAGAAACCGCCGGCGCGCGCTGACGGGAAGTGAAAAGCGGATGCTGGAATGTGCGGAGCGCATTCTGCATTCCGAGCTGATGCTCGCCGCCGGGCTGGAGCGGGAGGCGGTCAGCCGGAGATTGGAACGGATATGGAATCGGTTGAATGAACCGGGAGAATCGAACGGATAGAGGAAAGCTATGCTGGATTTATTTAAGAAAAAGCCACAGGACAGGCAGGATTGGAACAAACGCGGCGACCAGGTTTATGCGATCATTCCGGCCGCCGGCTCCTCGAGCAGAATGGGCGGCGGCAACAAGCTGGTGATGGAGCTGGGCGGACAGCCCATCTTGTGCCGGACGCTGTGCGTGTTCAACGCATGCGACGTGATCGACGGCATTGTGCTCGTCTGCCGCAGGCAGGATCAGAAGACATATGCCGCGCTGTGCGCGGACTGGAACATCGACAAGGTGGTCAAAATCGTCGAGGGCGGCCCGTCGCGCGAGCATTCCGTGCTCAACGGCGTGCTGGCGTGCGGCCGGGAGATCGGCTATGTCGCCATCCACGACGCGGCGCGCCCGCTGATTACCGAGGACATCATCCGCGAGGCGGTCGAGACGGCCAGGCGCGATTCGGCGGCGGCGCCGGCGGTCGGCGTCAAGGACAGCATCCAGCGCATCCAGCGGGGCAAGATGATGGAAAACGTGGATCGCGAGACCATTGTGGCGGTGCAGACACCGCAGTGCTTCGACATCGATCTCATCCGCGCGGCGCTGACCAAGGCGATTGAGAGCGGCGCGGCGCTGACCGACGACTGCGGCGCGGTCACAGCGCTCGGCCAGCCGGTCAGCATGACGCGCGGCAGCTATGAAAACATCAAAATCACAACGCCGGAGGACGTCGCGCTGGGCGAGGTCATTTTGAAAGGACGTGCGCGCTGTCTATGATGAGAATTGGACATGGATATGACGTGCACCGCCTGGTCAGCGGGCGCGCCTGCATCATCGGCGGCGTGAACATCCCGCACACGGCCGGACTGCTCGGACACAGCGACGCGGACGTGCTGACGCACGCCGTCATGGACGCGCTGCTCGGCGCGGCGGCGCTCGGCGACATCGGACATCTGTTCCCCGACAGCGACGACGCCTTCCTCGGCGCGGACAGCCTGGAGCTGCTGTGCCGCGTCAACAGCGTGCTGAAGGAACACGGCTGGCAGCTGGGCAATTTAGACGCGACCGTGATCGCACAGGCGCCCAAGCTGGCGCCGCATATCGCGCAGATGCGGCGCAATCTCGCGGACTGTCTGGAATGCGAGGTCTCGCGCATCAGCGTCAAGGCCACGACGGAGGAAAAGCTGGGCTTTACCGGCTCCGGCGAGGGCATCGCGGCGCACGCCGTCTGCCTGATCGAAGCGCGGTAGGCGAGCTTTCGCGCCCGGCGGGCGCAGAGATAAAAACGGACAGAATCCCGGCGCGGGGCGCCGGGGGTGTGCGGGCGGCTTTCGTGTTTGGAAGGCCGCCTGTTGTGCTTCAAAGGAGAGAACAGACATGCAGTTACAGACAAAACGGTGCGTGCTGCGCCCGTGGAGAGAGTCGGATGCGCCGGCGCTGTACGCCTGTGCGCGCGATGCGCGCGTCGGCCCGGCCGCGGGCTGGCCGGTGCACACCGATGTGGAAAACAGCCGGCAGATCATCCGGGAGGTGCTGTCCGGCGAGGAGGTCTACGCGGTTGTCCCGCGCGAGGGTGGCGCCGACCGGCCTGCCGGCAGCGTCGGGCTGCTGTTCGGCGCGGCGGGGAATGTGCCGCTCGCGGAGGGGGAGGCCGAGCTGGGCTACTGGATCGGCGTGCCGTTCTGGGGACAGGGGCTGATCCCGGAGGCGGCGCGCGCCCTGCTGCGCCACGGCTTTGCGGATCTGGGTCTGCGCGCCATCTGGTGCAGCTGCTACGAAGGCAACGAGAAATCCCGCCGCGTGCAGGAGAAATGCGGCTTTCGCTTTCACCACATCGACAGGGAGCAGACGTGCCCGCTGACGGGCGCGCCGCGCGCGGCGTATGTCTCGCGCATCACGCGCGGCCAGTGGGAGCAGCTGTGCGAAAGCGGCCGGTTTGACTGAAGCGGACGGGCGCGACGCCCGCAAAATTCGATTTTCTTTTACACTTTTGTTTCCGCTTTGTCATTGACTGCGGGCGCGTGTCAACGTATGATAGCAATAGAATCCATCCGCAATGACTTTGTGACAGGAGTGTAGCAAAAAATGAAATCATTGGGAAATTTGCTCTGGTTTGTGTTCGGCGGCTGTCTTTCCGGCCTGTGCTGGTGCCTCGCCGGCCTGCTGTGGTGCATCACGATCGTCGGCATCCCGGTCGGGCGGCAGTGCTTCAAGTTCGCGCGCGTGAGCTTTTTCCGTTTGGCAAGCAGATTGAATACGGCGGCGGCGCCGTGTCGCTGCTGGTCAATATCATCTGGCTGATCGTATCCGGCCTTCCGCTCGCGCTGGAGCATCTGGCGACCGGCGCCGCGCTGTGCGTGACCATCGTCGGCATTCCGTTCGGCTTGCAGCAGTTTAAGCTGGCCAAGCTCGCGCTGATGCCGTTTGGCGCGCGCGTTGTCGAAAGCTGATACATATAAGGGAGGGAACGACGATGGAGGAGCGGTTTGCAGCGCTGTTTGACCGGCTGTCGCGCTCCGCGTTTCGCAGCCGGTTCCGGCTGAGCGAGAAGGAAAAGCAGTATGTGCGCGACAAAGGCGCGGACGTGATCCGCCGCCACGCGCAGGACTTTGTCCGGCAGCGCCTGGCGCCCGCCGTCATTCCCAACGACGGCAGGCAGACGCCGATGCGGGGACATCCCGTCTTTGTCGCCCAGCACGCGACGGCGACCTGCTGCCGGAGCTGTCTGTACAAATGGCACCGCATCCCGCGCGGCGCGCCGCTGACGCCGTCGCAGCAGGACTACGTGGTGGACGTCATTCTGGCGTGGATCGCGCGCCAGATGCACACATAGCGCGGGAATCGAGCATTCTCGGAGAGCCGGACGCCGGGCGTCCGGCTTTTTTGCGCGGCGGTTTCGCTGGTGTTTCCGGCGGCGGTATGATATGATAGAGACAACATGCAGCGCGGGCGGAAAGGAGCGGCGGAATATCGTGAAAGACGGATACGGACGGACAATTGACTATCTGCGGATCTCCATCACCGACCGCTGCAACCTGCGCTGCGTCTACTGTATGCCGGAGCAGGGCGTCCCGCTGCTGCCGCACGATGCGCTGCTGACGTATGAGGAGATCGAGACCATCTGCCGCGCGATGGCGCGCATCGGGCTGCGGCATGTGCGCATCACGGGCGGCGAGCCGCTCGTGCGGCGGCAGTGCTGGCGGCTGGTGGCCGCCCTGCGGGCCATTCCCGGCATCCAGACGGTCACGCTGACGACCAACGGTATATTGCTCGAGGACTGCGCGCCGCAGCTCGTCTCGGCGGGGCTGGACGGCGTGAACATCAGCCTGGACACGCTGGACGCCGCCGCGTACCGCGCGGTCACGCGCTGCGGCGAAGTCGGCCGCGTGCTCGCCGGGCTGAAGGCGATGCAAAATTATCCGCACGTGACGGTGAAGGTCAACTGCGTGCTGGGCGGCGCGCAGTGGGAGCGGACGGCGGTGGACATCGCGGGGCTGGCGCGGCAGTATCCGGTGCATGTGCGCTTTATCGAGCGCATGCCGCTGGCGGACGGCGGCGCGCCGGGGTGCGCGCAGGACGATGTGCTGGCGGCGCTGGCGCGCGCCTACGGCGCGGCGCAGCCGTGCGCGCGGCCGATGGGCTTCGGGCCGAGCACCTATGTGCAGTTCGCAGGATTTTTGGGGAAAATCGGCTTTATCAGCGCGGTGAGCCACAAGTTCTGCGCGGACTGCAACCGCGTCCGCCTGACGGCGGACGGCAGGCTCCGGCTGTGCCTGCAATCGGGTGATACGGTGAACCTGCGCGAGCTGGTGCGCGGCGGCAGGGAAGCGGAACTCATCTCCACCGTGCAGGAGGCGTTGCGGCACAAGCCACAGTCGCACTGCTTTGACCGGCGTGGCATCGAGGGCGCGTGCATGGCGCAGATCGGCGGATGACAACGGAATTTGGCATAAAAAATGCACATCCCGCAGCAGGGATGTGCATTTTGTCGCTCAGGAGGGAGAGGGTTCCGTCTGCCCGGCGGGCTGCTCCGGTTCAAACCGGATGTTGACGCCGCTGACCTCCACGTTGTCCTCCGCGCGGATCATGATGTAGTGGATGCCGTCGATGGTTTTGGTCTGCACCAGTGCGCGAGCCTCCGGCTTGACGTGGATGGTCACGCCGGGCGTCTGGATGTCGAAGCGGCGGCTGTCGATGATGTTTTTGGGACTGACCGCCTGCCCTGCGCCGAACGTTTCGTCAAACTGCTTCTGGAATGCATCCAGATGCTGCTCCGACACGCCGCAGTCCTCCAGCACCTCCTCGATGGCCGTGCGCGGGACGAACAGAGGTTCGGGAACCCGGCTCTCCTTGTGCAGCTGAATCATGTCGCTGAGCTGCTCGTGCACCGCCTGCACGACCGTCATGCTGCATTCCTCCTCCAGCGCGCCGGACAACACGGACTCGAAGCTGCGCCGCTGCTCCATGGCGGGCTTGAGCGCCTCCGCCTGAAAGATGGTCTGGAGAAAGGCCTCGTGCGCGTCGTCGTCGCTGCGGGTGTAGCACAGCGCGCTGTACAGGTTGGTCGTGCGGTCGTCGAAGGCGGGGAACAGAAAGCCGAGCTGCGGGGGAGAGACCAGCCAGCTGCCGGCGATGGAACAGAACACCTGCTGCTGGTAGTCGTAGCCGAGCCCCGGCTTGGTCTTTTTCACCGGGCAGATGCTGCAAAGGATGTGGGAGAACACGTCCTCCGAATCGCCGGACAGATCGTCCTTCCCGCGATAGGGCACGTCGTAGGCGTTGTGGGCGAGCAGGATGAGGTAGTTTTCGCCGAGCGACACGCAGGAGATCACTTTTTGATACAATTCGTTGCGCGCACCGGCGTCCTCCAGCCGGCTGTCGCGCAGCCGGCACAGCAGCGCGTGCGCTTCGCCGTGCATGACCTGCTCGTTGGTGAACGGCACGTCGTGCAGATTCTTGCCGAGCGCGCCCGAAAGACTCTTTTTCAGCAGGCCGAGATAGGACTCCGCCTCCTCCTGCGTGACAAGCCCGAGCGACTGCTCGAAGGTGGAGACAATCGTGCGGTTTTCGTTGACGTAGCATCCGTATACCTTGGAAATTCCACTGCGATCCGGGCGAAGCTGGCGGCGCAGTTCGGAAACTTCTTTTTCAATCATAATCAAGCTCCTGTTCTGGAAAGTTGTGCAGTGCCATTTTACCGCGCGGCGGGAGGACTTGTCAACGCGAAATTCGCGGCGCACAAAGAGCTGCCATGCGGATAAAAAATCGGCCGGCCCCGTCTGGAGCCGGCCGGTCTGTTTTTGATACATGCCCGCCGGGGCACAACTGTCCGCCGTCCGATCAACTGCCGGCGCTCTCGTTTTGCGCGCCGTCCCGCTTCATCTTTTCGACAATTTCCTGAAGCAGCGCCCGGTTGTATTCGATGTGCTGCGCCATGACCTTTTCCGCGCGCTGGCCGTCCCCATTGCTGATCGCCTCCACGATCTCCCGGTGCCCGATGACCGTCTCCGTCCGCAGGCGGCTTTCCGTTAGCGAGACAAACAGCTTTACGGCATAGGTGATAATCGGGATCAGCTTTGGAACCACCAGATTTTGCGTGCATTTCGCAATCGCCACGTGGAACGCCACGTCGTTTTGCGAATGGTCCCGCTCGTTGAGGATGTCCTGCTCCACGACGGAACAGCTCTCCCGCAGGCGCACGATGTCCTCCGTGGTCGCGTGCTCCGCCGCCATGCGGGCAACCCACGGTTCCATCTGTCCGCGAATTTCCGCCAGATCCAGAGCCAGGCGGAGCTGATCCGGATAGTAGGCAAAGCCCAGCGGATCGGGGATTTCTCCGGGATTTCGTGCGATATAGGTTCCTTTTCCCCGCCGGATCTCCAGTACGTTGCGCGCCACCAGCAGCTTGACGCCCTCCCGGACGGTTCCGCGACCCACGTGCAGCAGCTCCGCCAGCTCAAATTCACTGGGCAGCTTGTCCTCGCAGGTCAGGTGCTGTTCTACAATCAGCTTGGAAATCTGTTCCGCTGTTCGTTCCGGCAGAGAGGATTCTTTTGATTTTATATTTTCAAAACATGCTTCTTTCACAATGATTCTCCTGCATCAACTGGTTTCAAGTAAAATTATAGCGGGGATTCCCCAAAAATTCAAGAGGAAGACAAAAGAAGTCCGCCGCGGAACGCGGACGGACTTCTTTGCTGTGCAGGAGATTCGATCAAACCAACCCGGGCAGGAATCCCTGGAAGAGACTGAGTACACAGGTGAACAGCAGGACGGTGAGACCCGCCACAAAGCCGCCGATGGTCCATCCGCGAATGGTATCCACTTCGTTGAGGTGGAAGAAGCGGGAGACCGCCCAGAAGCCGGAATCGTTGGGCAGGGACAGGCCGATACCGCCGGCGCATACAGCAATGGCGCACAGGATGGGCGATACAGCGGAGGCCGCGGCGGCGGTGGAGACAATGGCCGCCGTCGTGGTCAGCGCCACCGTGGTCGAGCCGGTCGCAATGCGCAGAACCTGCGCGATGACAAAGCACATGACCAGCACCGGCATGTGGAAGCCCTGGAGGCCGTCGGTGATGACGTTGGCGATGCCGCAGGCCTTCAAAACGCCGCCATACGCGCCGCCCGCGCCGGTGATGAGCAGAACCAGACCGATTTTATCCGCGCCGTCGTTCATAATTTCCGTGATCGAGCGGTTCAGGTGCGGACGGGAGATGAACGCGCCGTACAGCACGCCGATGGTCATGGCGACGTTTTTATCTCCCAGGAAGGCGAGAACCTTCAGCACGCTGCTGTCCTCCGGCAGAAGGAACGCGGAGAACGAGCCGAGAAGAATCAGCACGATGGGAACCAGCAGGATAGAGATGGCTGCCAGCGCGCCCATCTTCGGCTTGCGGTTCGCGTCGGCGGCAGCGGTTTTCTCCAGCTGGCTGTCCAGATCGGAGAAATCCCAGGTTTTTCCCGCCTTCTGATCCTGGCGGTTGACGAAGCTGGTGTAAAGAATGCCGCCGGCGAACATGCCGACGAAGGCCGCGATCAGCGCATAGAAGAAGAACACGCCGACATTGATGTCCATCGCTGCGGCGACCGCCAGCGGAGGCGCGGTCGGCAGAACCAGCGCGAACGTACAGGTGGTGGCAACCGCCAGCGCGCCGCCGTAAGCGGCCATGGAGTAGCCGGTCTTTCGGGAGAGCACGCGCAGCATGGGGGCAAACATGATGTATACGACGTCGCCGAACACCGGAATGCCGGTGATGAAGCCGGCCACCGCGATCGCGTACTGCGAACGCTTGGGGCCGACGGCGTTCAGCACCTTGTCAACGATGCTGTCGATGCCGCCCGATTCGTACATGAACATGCCGAGCATGACGCCGAGACCGGTGACAATGCCGATGGAGCCGAGGGTGGAGCCGAAGTTGTTGGTTACGCAGACGGTTACATCGGCAAATGAGGCAAACCCCTCTGGCGCCGTGCTTCCGGCGTAGGTTGCCAGCGCCATAAGGCCGGTGCCGTAGGCGCAGACGAGAAGAGCGACGAAGGGATTCAGCTTGATCTTGATGATGCAGAGCAGCAAAACCGCAATGGAGATAAGAAATACCAGTAATAACATGACACGCCTCCTGATTTTTTGTGTGTAGGTCGAGTTCTGTTCCACTGCTCCCGGAAAGCATCTCCGTTCCACGGCAAAACCATAGCACATCACACGTCGTATGTCAATGAACAACCAGCCTGGAAAAGGCATTTTTTACTTATTGCCCATAAAAATACACGGAAATTTGGTCAAAAAAACGAAGACCCACCGCCGGATCGGCGCGTGGTACTGGCAGATAACACAAATTTTCATGCAAGAAATTGTCTAAATTGGCGATTTACACATACGACGTCGTATGTTACAATACGAGCATCGAACCACACAACGCTCCCACTCCTTCCACACGGCAAGCGTTTCAAATTTATCCGTAGAAAGGACGATATGTATGCTAACCAGTCAAAAAATGCGTCAGCTCGCGCCGGAACTGGATCCGCTCCGCCTGGGCACCGGCTGGAAGCTGGAGGATCTCTCCAAGCCCCAGATCTTTATTGAAAGCACCTTCGGCGACAGCCACCCCGGCTCCGGACATCTGGACAAGCTGGTCGAGGCCGCCCGGCAGGGCATTGCGGAAGCCGGCGGCCACGGCGCGCGCTATTACTGCACCGATATGTGCGACGGCGAGAGCCAGGGCACGGACGGCATCAACTTCTCTCTGGTGAGCCGGGAGATGATCGCCAACATGATCGAAATTCAGGCCAACGCCACGCCCTTCGATGCGGGCGTCTTCCTGGCCAGCTGTGACAAGGGTATGCCCGGCAACCTGATGGGACTGGCCCGCGTGAACATCCCTTCGGTGGTGGTCACCGGCGGCACCATGGCGGCGGGTCCCGACCTGCTCACGCTGGAGCAGCTCGGCATGTACTCCGCCAAATACGAGCGGGGCGAGATCGACGAGGAAAAGCTGACCTGGGCCAAGTGCAACGCCTGCCCCAGCTGCGGCGCCTGCTCGTTTATCGGCACCGCCTCCACGATGCAGATCATGGCGGAAGCGCTCGGCCTGACGCTGCCCGGCAGCGCCCTGCTCCCGGCCACCAGCCCGGATCTCATCGAGTACGCCAAAAAGTCCGGCGAGCTGGCGGTCAAGCTGGCCACGATGGAACACATGCGGCCGAGAGATATCGTGACCAGAGAGAGCTTTGAAAATGCCATTCTCGTTCACGCGGCCATTTCCGGCTCCACCAACTGCCTGCTGCACATCCCCGCCATCGCCCATGAGTTTGGCATCGAGATCACCGGCGACACCTTTGACCGCCTGCACCGCGGCGCGCACTATCTGCTGGATGTCCGCCCCGCCGGCCGCTGGCCCGCCGAGTTCTTCTATTATGCCGGCGGCGTTCCCGCCATCATGGAGGAGATCAAGGGGGTTCTCCATCTGGACGTCATGACGGTCACGGGCAAGACGCTGGGCGAAAATCTGGAGGAGCTGAAGCAGAATGGATTCTACGAACGCTGTCAGAAGTGGCTGGACGAGGCAAACCGCAGATACAACCTCAATCTGACCCGGGAGGACATCATCCGGCCGTACGATCAGGCCATCGGCACAGACGGCTCGATCTCGATTCTGAAGGGCAATCTGGCGCCCGAGGGCGCGGTCATCAAGCACACCGCCTGCCCGAAGGAGATGTTTTCCGCCGTGCTCAACGCCCGGCCGTTTGACAGCGAAGAGGAATGCATCGACGCCGTCCTCCACCACAAGGTACAGCCCGGCGATGCGGTGTTTATCCGCTATGAGGGTCCCCAGGGCTCCGGTATGCCCGAGATGTTCTACACCTCCGAGGCGATTTCCACCGACAAAGAGCTGGGACGGAGCATTGCACTGATTACAGACGGGCGCTTTTCCGGCGCGTCCACCGGCCCGGTGATCGGACACTGTTCCCCGGAGGCGCAGGCGGGCGGCCCCATCGCGCTGGTAGAAGAGGGCGACCTCATCCATCTGGACGTACAGGCGCGTGTTCTGGACATTGTCGGCGTGAAGGGACAGCGGAAGACGCCGGAGGAGATGGAAGAGATTCTCGCGGAACGCAAAAAGCACTGGCAGCCCAAGTCCGCCAAATATCGGAGCGGTGTCCTGCGCCTGTTCTCCGACCTGGCCGCGTCTCCCATGAAGGGCGCCTATCTGCTTTACGACAAGGAATAAGGAGTATCTGCCATGAATGCAATGAATGAAGCGATTTCCAACATCGGCGTCGTGCCGGTCATCAAGCTCAACCACCCGGAGCGCGACGCCGCGCCGCTGGCCAGAGCGCTGTGCGACGGCGGCGTGCCGGTCGCCGAGGTCACGTTCCGCGCCGCCGGCGCGGACACGGCCATTCGTCTCATGAAGGAGGCGTGCCCCGATATGATCGTGGGCGCCGGTACCGTCACCTCCCGCGAGCAGATTGACGCCACCATCGCCGCCGGCGGACAATTTATCGTCACCCCCGGCTTCGATCCGGAGCTCGTGGCCTATGCGCAGGAGAAAAACATCCCCATCTATCCCGGCTGCACCACGCCGTCCGATTACCATGCCGCGCTGAAGTTCGGGCTGGAGGTGCTGAAGTTCTTCCCCGCCGAGCAGTCGGGGGGACTGGCCAAGATCAAGGCCATGAGCGCCCCGTTCCCGATGTTCAAAATTATGCCGACCGGCGGCGTTTCGCTCAAAAATCTGGCCGATTATCTGGCCGCGCCGGTCATCGCGGCGTGCGGCGGCTCATATATGGTCACCGCGGACCTGATCGACAACGGCAAGTGGGAGGAAATCACCGCGCTGTGCCGCCAGTCGCGCAGCATTGTGCAGTCCGTCCGGTCGGAGAAGTGACCGCAGTATCCGCACAGAGAATCTGAGGAGGAACATCTCATGAAAAAAATCGTAACCTTTGGCGAGCTGATGATCCGCTTGCAGCCGTACAACTACGAGCGCTTCGTACAGGCGGATCATCTGGAATTCAGCTTCGGCGGCGGCGAGGCCAATGTCGCCGTCTCGCTGGC
>DXIG01000105.1 GCA_019112985.1 Candidatus Butyricicoccus stercorigallinarum
TGCGGCGGCGATTTTGCCGACAAGATGCACCTGCTGATGGACTTTACCAACCGTCCCGGAGAGGTGGCCGATCCGTGGTACACCGACGATTTCGACACGACCTGGCGGGATGTGGAGGAAGGCTGCCGGGGCTTGCTCCAAAAAATAATCAGCAAAGAGGTTCGGACGAGTGGACAAGCTGGTTGTCAAGGGAGCGGAAATTAGTGTACAATGGAATTCCGAGCGAGATGACTTTATCAGCTTGACTGACATCGCCAAGCTGAAGGACAGCGACAATCCTCGCTACATTATCCAAAACTGGCTGCGGAACCGGAATACGATTGAGTTCCTGGGTGTTTGGGAATCTCTATACAACCCGTCTTTTAACCGTGTCGAATTCGATGCGTTTAGGCATCAGGCCGAGCGGCTGGCAAAGCTCAATGCCATCGCCATCAGCCAGATGGAAATCTTGATACAGGATCACCGCATCGAAGCTCTGGAGGCTCATAGCGGAAAACTATCTCCTATGGAGTAAAAAATAATAGGCAGGACGCTTGCGAACGGGCGAAGGCCGTGGCATCTATAGTGTTGCGATGTTCCAACAGCTGTTTTCCGTTCCGGAATGCGGCTGTTTTTTTGTCCGATCATGCAAAGGGCGCGCTCCCGCGGGAGCGCGCCCTTTTTGGCGTTTTTTGAACGTTTTGCATCATCTGCGCTGTTCGTAGGCGATTTCGTAGTCCTCCTTGGGCGTGTAGCTGTCGCGCAGCTTGACGACCACGCGCCCGTCGGTCACCTGCACGCTGCCCTGCGCCGGGTACCGCGGCATGTCCGCAAAGGCCTCCGACGCCGCCACGTCGATCATGGTCTGCTCGTCCGGCTCATCGATCGGGACGTTGAGCCAGTCGTTGAGGTAATAGTAGATGTGCTTGTTGCGCAGCAGCACGGAGTCCATCGGCACGCTGTAGTGGCGCACGCGCTCGTAGCTCGGGATGTCCGCGCACAGCTGATCGGCGGGAATCGCGCCGATGATGACCACCTCCATGCCGGTCTCATAGCCCGCGCAGCTCTCCACGCGCGCCAGCAGCCGCGTCACATAGCTCTCCGTGGCGCGGTGCGCCTGCGCGGAGGCGGTGTACAGCAGGTTGTTGGTGTTGAGGCAGAACAGCAGCAGCAGCGCGCACAGCCCCGCCGCGCCCGCGCCCGCGCGCCGGCTGAGTCCGCCGCTGTCGCAGCGGTCGGCCAGCAGCAGCACCAGCAGATACGGCGCGACAAAGGCGTATTTCATCAGCGGCGTCGGGGTGGAAAACGGGCTGAGAATCTGCCCGAAATTCATGCCGAGCGGCAGCAGCGCGAGCATGGCCGCGCCGGTCGCCGCGCGCCAGCCCGCCCGCCACACGGGGCGCGCACAGCGCCACAGCAGCCACAGGCCCGCCGCCAGCGCCAGCACATCCAGCGCCACGAGAAAGCCGTCCGCGAAGCTGTTGTCCGCGCCCGCGCAGAAAAAGAAGCGGAACACCTGCGCGTAGGCGGCGCACAGCAGCTGCGGCAGCTGCGCCAGCGGATAGCCGCCGCTCGCCTCGTCCATGCCGAGATAGGACAGCAGCTCCAGGTCTTTCACCTTGAGGAAGACGAGCAGCACGGCGTAATACAGCGCCGCGCCGGCCGCGAGCGCCGCCGCCAGCCGCGCACCGAACAGCACGGTCGGTCTGCACTGCGCCCCGCCGCGCAGCGTCTCGCGCAGCACCAGCAGCAGCGACAGCGCGATGGCCACCGTGACATACGCCTGATAAATGCCCATCGAGCAGGCGAGGCAGCAGACGCCGAGCAGCCAGAAGCCCTTGCCCCGCCGCACGACGAAGCGCACCGCCAGCACCGCCAGCAGAATGGACAGGCTGTAGGCGGCCGCCGTGAACAGATACAGGTACAGGTAGCCGGTGCACGGGAACGCCGCCAGCAGCGCGCCCGCCAGACCCGCCAGCACGCCGCTGCGCAGCCCCAGCAGCCCGACCGTCAGCGCCGCCGCCAGCGCGAGCAGCAGCAGCGAGAGCAGCCCGATCGCCGCCGGCATCTGCGTATATTCGTTGAGCGCGGACGCGAAGTGCAGCAGCCATCTGCCGGAGATCGTCATCTGCTGGGTGTCGTAGACGCGATCCAGTCCGTCCGAGTTGGGGATGTCGTTGGTGAACGCATAGAGATGCACGAGATAGCCCGCGAGCAGGCAGCTGAAAAACGCGGCCTTTTCCGGCGCCCCCACGCGCCGCCACAGCGCGCGCGCCTGTTGATCCAAGCCCATTCCGGTTCCTCCTTTGACACATACATGCTACCATTATAGTGCAGATGGCCGGGCGTGACAAGCGGGCGGCGCGCCGGTTTTTTTCTGCGCCGCCGCCCCGGCAATCGCCCTTGCATCCGGCGCTGCCGTGCATTATACTGAAAGCGAGGAGCCGCGCGCCGCCCGGCCGCGCCCCATCTTTTTTCAAAGGAGTGTTTTTCCCATGAACGACATCATTCAAAATATGCTCGACCGCCATTCCTGCCGCAGCTTCACCGCGCAGCCCATCGAGCAGGAAAAGCTGGACGACCTGATCACCGCCGCCGTCTGGGCGCCCTCCGGCATGAACCGCCAGACCTGGCACTTTACCATGATCACCAACACGGAAAAAATCCAGCAGCTCGCCGCCGCCGTCCGCAAGGCGGACAATCGCCCGGAAAACTACAATTTCTACGCGCCGGCCGCCTTTTTCATCGTCTCCGGCGAGCGCGACAACCGCAACTGCATGCTGGACGGCTCGGCCGCGCTGGAGAACGTCCTGCTCGCCGCGACTTCGCTCGGCCTGGGCAGCTGCTGGATCAATCAGGTGCGCGACACCTGCGACGCGCCGGAGGTGCGCGCGCTGCTGACCGAATTCGGCGTGCCGGAGACGCACATCGTCAACGCCGCCGCCTCGCTCGGCTACGCCGCCGCGCCCGCACAGGTGCATGAGCGCGCGGAAAACACCGTTTCCTTCGTCAAGTAACCCGCAGAACAGACATCAGAAAAGGAGGCTGTACGATGGATCTGCAAAAGCAAATTGCCACTCTGCAACAGATGATCGATGACGCGCAGCGCATCGTCTTTTTCGGCGGCGCGGGCGTCTCCACCGAGAGCGGAATCCCCGATTTCCGCAGCGTCGACGGGCTGTACAACCAAAAATACAAATTCCCGCCGGAGACGATACTCAGCCACTCCTTTTTCGTATCCCAGCCGGAGGAATTTTACCGGTTCTATCAGGACAAGATGCTCGCGCTCGACGCCCAGCCCAACGCCGCGCACCGCAAGCTCGCGCAGCTGGAACAGGCGGGCAAGCTGACCGCCGTCATCACGCAGAACATCGACGGGCTGCATCAGGCCGCCGGCAGCAGGCATGTGCTCGAGCTGCACGGCTCGGTGCACCGCAACTACTGCCAGCGCTGCGGCAAGTTCTACGACGCGCACTACGTCAAGCAGTGCGGCGGCGTGCCCCGCTGCGAATGCGGCGGCCTGCTCAAGCCGGACGTCGTGCTGTATGAGGAATCGCTCGACGAGCGCACGCTGAGCGAGAGCGTCCGCCAGCTGGCGCAGGCGGATATGCTGCTCATCGGCGGCACCTCGCTCACCGTCTATCCCGCCGCCGGGCTGATTCACTACTTCGAGGGCAAGCACCTCGCCGTCATCAACAAGGGACAGACCCAGCGCTCGACCGGCGCGCGGCTGATCATCGACGCGCCCATCGGCGCGGTGATGGAACAGATCGCCGTCCGCTGAGCGGACAAAAAGCAGGGAACGCGCGTTCCCTGCTTTTTCTGTTTCCGGCCATATCCCCCGGCGCGCGGCAAAAACGCAGGCAAAAAGAAACACCGAATGCGGGGAGGCATTCGGTGTTTCCGCATGTCGTGGAAATTTGGGGGATGATAAAACACAACATGCAAAATTGGGGATGATATAAAGCACGATCTGGGGGATATGACTGTGCTTCAAACAAAAATGGATTTTGAACGAACCGTTCCTCTCAGAACGATTCTGGTGTTATTATAGCGCATCCAGGCGGGGAAAGTCAACAGCTTATCCAAGAATTTTTCTTTTTTTACATTACAAAAGCATTACAAAGCCGTTACAGAATCACCTTAAAACAGGCTGGCGGGGTCGATGGCGTCACCGTTTTGGGTGACGGCGAGGTGCAGATGCACGCCGAGCGCCTGCTCCAGCGGCATCGGCGCGCCCAGCACCGCGAGCTGGCTGCCGCCCGCCACGCTGTCGCCCTCCGAGACGGCGATCTCATCCAGACCCGCGTACAGGCTGCACATCTCCTGCGCGTGCCCGAGCACGACGTATTTTCCATAAATCGTGTCGTCCCCGACGCGCAGCACGGTGCCGTCCGCAATCGCGCGCACGGCGTCGCCCGCCTCGCCCGCGTAGTCCGCGCCCTCATGCGTGCGCCAGTCGCGCGTGGTCTCGTTGTATTCCAGCGCGTCGCCCGAGAAGGCGTGCGACACGTCCGCGTCCATCGGCGGCGTGAACGTCAGCGCAGCGGCGGCCGGCGTCTCCTCCGCCTGCGGCGCCGCCGCTTCGGCCTGTGTTTTCTCCGTATCGCTGTCCGCCGCCTCGTCCGTTTCCTCCTGCTGCGCGCCGTCCGCCGGTTCGGTCTGCATCGCCGGGACGCGGTCGAGCGGCTCGGACACGGACGCCTCTTCGTCCGCCTCGTACAGGTACCCGTCCAGCGGGTCGGCCTCCGCCGTGTGCGGCGAGGCGAACAGCACGACGGCCGCCGCCGCGACCGCCAGCACGCACAGCAGCAGAATCATGTAAAACCCTCTGTCCTCGCTCCACCACTGCGCGGCGTTGTTTGTCTTCTTCATCTCAGCACCTCCAGTACCCTCAGTATCCACAAAAATGGGCAGAAGTATACCACTTTTCCTGTCAGGCCGCGCAAATTTTGCGCCGGAGCGCGAAAAACCTGTTGCGCCGGGGCGCAGAATGTGTATAATAAGAGTACCAGTTCGATAAACAATCACAAAAAGTTTAGTATTTGTAAAAAACAGGAGAGAGGAGGCGCGCCGGCGCAAGCCCGGCGAAACAATGGAAATCGGTTCAAAAATCAAGCGGCTGCGCGCGCAGCAGGGATTGACGCTGGAGGAGCTGGCCTCCCGCTGCGAGCTGACCAAGGGCTTTCTGTCCCAGCTGGAGCGCGACCTGACCAGCCCGTCCATCGCCACGCTCGCGGACATCCTCAAAGCGCTCGGCTCATCGCTCTCGGAATTTTTCAGCGGCGACGCGGAGGAGCAGATCGTGTTCCGCCAGGCGGACTTTTTCGAGGACATGCGCGACGGCTGCACCATCCGCTGGATTGTACCCAACACGCAGAAAAATCAGATGGAGCCCATCCTCGTCGAGCTGCCGCAGGGCGGACAGTCGTTCCCGTCCGGCCCGCACGGCGGCGAGGAATTCGGCTATGTGATCGCCGGCACGGTCACGCTCGTCACCGACACCGCCGCCTACACCGTCCACCGCGGGGAGACCTTTTATCTGGACGGCAAGCGGGGGCATTATCTTCGCAACGACAGAAAAACAACGGCGCAGGTGCTCTGGGTCAGCACGCCGCCGCTATTTTAGGGCGCATGTCTGCCCGGGTTAGGAGAAGGATATGAACAAGCTTATCGAAATCAAAAACATCGTCAAGGAATTTGATGGCCAGCGCGTGCTCGACGGCATCTCGCTGGACATCTATGAAAACGAATTTGTCACGCTGCTCGGCCCGTCCGGCTGCGGCAAGACCACGCTGCTGCGCATCATCGCGGGCTTTTTGGACGCGGACGCCGGACAGGTCATCTTCGACGGGGCGGATATCTCCGGCCTGCCGCCCTACAAGCGCGAGGTCAACACCGTGTTCCAGAAATACGCGCTGTTCCCCCACCTCAACGTGTACGACAACGTCGCCTTCGGCCTGCACCTCAAGAAGGAGCCGAAGGACATCATCGAGCAGAAGGTCAGCCGCATGCTGCGCCTCGTCGGGCTGGCGGGCTTTGAGCAGCGCCGCATCAACCAGATGTCCGGCGGCCAGCAGCAGCGCGTCGCCATCGCCCGCGCGCTCGTCAACGAGCCGAAGGTGCTGCTGCTCGACGAGCCGCTGGGCGCGCTCGACCTCAAGCTGCGCAAGGACATGCAGCGCGAGCTGAAGAAAATCCAGCAGGAGGTCGGCATCACGTTCATCTTTGTCACGCACGATCAGGAAGAGGCGCTGACCATGTCGGACAAGATCGTCGTCATGAAGGAGGGCTCGATCCAGCAGATCGGCTCGCCGGTGGACATCTACAACGAGCCGGTCAACCGCTATGTCGCCAACTTCATCGGCGAGAGCAACATCGTCGACGGCGTCATGCCGTGCGACCGCCGCGTCATCTTCGACGGCCACCCGTTCGAGTGCGTGGACGGCGGCTTTGCGCCCAACGAGGAGGTCGAGGTCGTCATCCGCCCGGAGGATCTGGACATCGTCCCACCCGAGCAGGGCAAGCTGCACGGCACGGTCAAGTCCGTCCTGTTCAAGGGCGTGCACTACGAGACCATCGTCGAGACGCGCCGCGGCACGTCCATCACGGTCAAGATGAACGTCTCCACCGACCAGCCGGTGGTCAACGAGGAGGCGGGCGAGCTGATCGACGCGGACAGCTTCTATCTGGACGCGGAGGACGTCGAGGAGCTGACCGACGCCAAAATCATCGCCCGCGCGGGCGCGCAGGCGTGGAAAAAGGACACCGAGGAGGGCGTCTCCATCAGCCGCATCTCCTACTCCATCCGCCCGGAAAACGGGCGCTATCCGGTCACCTTCCGCACGGCGGCGGGCACCTCCATCACGGTGGACATGATCGTCGAGGACGCCAACCGCGTGATCTCGGAGGAATACCAGGAGGAAATCTACGCCGTCAACTTCTCCAAGTCGGTGGACGACATCAAGGAATCGATGACGCTGGACAACGACCTGATGGTGTGGGCGGACGCCTCCGCCTGGAGCCTCGCCCCGGAGGACGAGGGCGCGCGCATCCGCATCACCGACGTCATCTATTCGTTCGACTGGGAGACGATCACGCCGGGCGTGTACGACGTCACGTTCGCCACGCAGGGCATGGAATACAAGGTGGACACCACCGACCGCACCGAGCCGGGCGACGCCGTCGGGCTGCAATTCACGCCGGACGACCTGCACATCATGAGAAAGGGGTGAGCGCATGAAACAGTTCCGTTCGATGGCCTATCCCTACGTCGCCTGGATCACCGTGCTCGTCGTGCTGCCGATGCTGCTCATCATCGCCTATGCGTTCACGGTGGAGGGCACGGCGTTCTTTCAGGGTCAGTTCACGCTGTCCAACTTCGCGCGCTTTTTCAGCGACGCCGTGTTTTTGCAGGTGCTGCTGCGCTCGCTGCGCGTCGCCATCCTGACCACCATCGTCTGTCTGCTGCTCGGCTACCCCGCGGCCTACGCCATCGCGCGCGCCGGGGCGGGCGGCACGCTGCTCATCCTCATCATCACGCTGCCCACCTGGATCAACATGCTCGTGCGCACCTACGCCTGGGTCGGCATTTTGCAGGACGGCGGCCTGCTCAACAGCCTGCTCGGCCTGCTCGGCATCGGGCCGATCCAGATGATGTACACCGATTTCGCGGTCGTGCTCGGCATGGTATACAACTTCCTGCCGTTCATGATTTTGGAGATCCACACCTCGCTGTCCAAGATGGATCCGTCCTTTTTGGAGGCGGCGAGCGACCTGGGCGCCAACCGCACGCAGGCGTTTCTGCGCGTCACGCTGCCCATGAGCGTGCCCGGCATCATCTCGGGCATCACGCTCGTCTTCCTGCCCGCCGTCTCCTCGTTCTTCATCCCGAAGCTGCTGGGCGGCGGACAGTATGTGCTTATCGGCAACGTCATCGAATCGCAGTTTCTCACCTCGGGCAACTGGAGCTTCGGCAGCGCGCTGTCGCTCATCATGGCGATCATCATCATGCTGTCCATGTTCCTGACCCGCCGCCTCGACCGCAACAGGGGGATTGAAACATGAAGAAAAAGCTCCGCCCGACGCGCGTCGTCCTGGCGGCCGTCATCGCGTTTTTTTACATCCCGATCGTGTACACCGTCGTCTTTTCGTTCAACGAATCGCGCTCGCTGACGCATTTTTCCGGCTTCTCGCTGCGCTGGTATGAGCGGATGTTCTCCTCCGCCACGACGATGAACGCGATCTGGATGACGTTCCTCGTCGCCATTCTGGCGACCGTGCTGTCCACGATCATCGGCACGATCACCGTCATCGGCCTGTCCAAGTGCAGCCGCCCGCTGCGCTCGGCGGTCGGCATGATCAACGACCTGCCCATCATGAACCCGGACATCGTCACCGCCATCGGCCTGCTGATGTTCTTCGCGACCATGGAGGTCAGCAAGGGCTTTCTGACGCTGCTGCTGGCGCACGTCGCCTTCTGCACGCCGTATGTCATGCTGTCCATCACGCCGCGGCTGCGCACGCTCGACCCCAATCTGGCGGACGCGGCGCTCGACCTGGGCGCCAACCCCTGGCAGGCGCTGTGGCACGCGATCATCCCGCAGCTGATGCCGGGCATCGTCTCCGGCGCGCTCATCGCGTTTACGATGTCGTTCGACGACTTCGTCATCTCCTACTTCGTCACGGGCAACGGCGTGCAGAACATCTCCATCCTCGTGTACACGATGTCCAAGCGCATCAATCCGTCCATCAACGCGATTTCCACGCTGGTTATCGTCATCATCACGGCGGCGCTCGTGCTGCTCAACGTCATCCCCATCATCCGCGACCGCGCCGCGGCGCGCCGCAAAAAGGAGGAAACCGCATGAAAAAATGCATGTCCGCCGCGCTGTCCGCCGCGCTGCTGCTCGGCCTGCTGTCCGGCTGCGGCGGCCCGGGCACGGAATTTGACGGCACCAACACCACCTCCGGCAGCTCGGACACGCTGAAAATCTACAACTGGGGCGAGTACACCGGCGAAAACCTCATTCAGAACTTTGAGGAGGAGTACGACTGCCACGTCATCATGGAGTATTTCGACTCCAACGAGATGATGTACACCAAGCTGAGCGCCGGCGACAGCTACGACGTGCTCATCCCGTCCGACTACATGATCGAGCGCCTCATCAAGGAGGACTACCTCCAGCCGCTGGACAAGGAGGTTATCACCAACATCGACCTGCTGTCCGACGACTGCCGCGGGCTGGATTACGACCCGGAAAACACCTATTCCATCCCCTATTTCTGGGGCTCGGTCGGCATCGTGTACAACAAAACCAACGTCTCGCCCGACGACCTGGCGCGCGAGGGCTGGAACATCCTCGCAGACACCAAGTACGCCGGACGCCTCTACCTCTACGACTCCGAGCGCGATTCGTTCATGATGGCGCTCAAGGCGCTCGGCTATTCGATGAACACGCAGGACGAGGACGAGATCAACGCCGCCTACGAGTGGCTGTGCGGCATCGACGAGACGATGCAGCCGGTGTACGTCACCGACGAGATCATCGACAACATGATCAACGGCATCAAGGACATCGGCATCGTCTACAGCGGCGATGCGGCGTATATCCTGTCGGAAAACCCGGACATGGGCTATTACTGCCCCGAACAGGGCACGAACATCTGGAGCGACGCGATGGTCATCCCCAAAAACGCCTCCAACCCGGAGCTGGCCAACCTGTTCATCAACTACGTGCTGACGTATGACGCCTCCATGGACAACACCGAGACGGTCGGCTACACGTCGTCCAACGCGGAGGTCATGGCGGACGCCTACGGCGCGGGCGGCGTCTACGAGGACAACGAGGCGTACATCCCGCGCGCCGGCTACGAGAAGGACGAGGTGTTCCGCGACAACGAGGTGCTGCGGCAAAAGCTGTCCGAGCTCTGGATCAAGGTCAAGGCGCGGTGAGGCAAACCAAAAAACAGAACATGTCAACGCCGCATCGGGCAGCAATTTGACCGCAGCATTGCAGTACGACGGATGGGCGTTGCAAAGGTGAAAAGACAGCGCAGAAGGCGGAAATGCTTTTTGCGCTGTCTCTCTTATACCAAGCCCGCCCGCACGAATTTGATGACGACAATAAAGTTTGTCTTCTGCCGCAGGATGCAGAAAGCCATCTATCAATCAGACCCCGAACACCTTGACGGCAAGTACTGGGCCGAGCAGGGCTGGCTCGACAGCAGCCGGCCGTGGAAATAGCTTGTATTGTGCGGAAAAACGCTTTGGCAACCGCAGGTTGACACATTTCAAGCCGCCGTTTGGTGGTATGCAACCTATGAAACGAGTATCCTATGCATAACGGCAGGCCGATGGCACGACAGGATCAAACGGAGGGAATGGTTATGATTTTAGCGGATAAGATTATTCGATTGAGAAAGCGAAACGGCTGGTCTCAGGAAGAACTGGCCGCAAAAATGAATGTGTCCCGTCAGGCGGTATCCAAATGGGAGGCTGCACAGACCACACCGGATTTGGAAAAAATCCTTCAGCTCGGCAGGTTGTTCGGCGTGACGACCGATTATCTTCTCAAGGACGAAATGGAAGAGGAGGCGTTCACAGAGGAAACCGATCTCCCTGTGAAACGGATGACTCTGTCACAGGCAGATCATTTTTTGAAATGGAGAAGGTCGGCATCCATACAAATTGCCATCGCAACCTTTCTCTGCGTGATTGCGGTAATCCCACTCCTGCTCTTGGGAGCGGCGTCCGGGGTTTCTGCTCTTTCCCTGTCTGAAAACGTCGCCGGGGGAATCGGGCTTGTTTCTCTGTTCGTTTTTGTTGCTGTTGCAGTCCTGATTTTTCTGCACTGCGGCTTTCAAAACGCACCGTATGCATTCCTGGATAAAGAGCCGTTTGAAACAGAATACGGCGTAACGGGAATGGTCAGAGAAAGGCAAAAGGAATATCGGCCTGTCTATGTAAGAAGCAATCTGATTGCCACCGGTATTTGCGTTCTCTCCCCCGTTCCTCTGCTGGCCGGTGCGTTTACCGAAAATGAATTTGTTATCGTGATCCTGCTGACCATTACCCTGCTGCTCGCCGGAGTCGGGGCGGGGATCTTTATCGTCGCCGGCGTCCGATGGGCGAGTATGCAAAAGCTGCTGAAAGAGGGCGAATATACCCCTTCGGAAATCAGAAAAAGCCGCGTCCGGGAAGCAGTCTCAACCGCGTACTGGCTGTCGGCAGCGGCAATCTATCTCGGCTGGAGCTTTTTCACAAACGCCTGGGAGACGACCTGGATTGTGTGGCCGGTGGCCGGGGTCTTATTTGCAGGCGTTATGGCGGTCTGCCGTTTATTCTCGGACCGGCAGGCGTAACAGGCAGAGAAACGGGATGGACAAGTTCCGAAAACACAAAAGCGGTGTAACCCACTTGACGGAGTTACACCGCTTTTTACATGTAAAACGTTCTTATCTGGCTCCCTGTTTTTTGTGCCCGGTTACGCTTCGCCTGCCGGTGCGGCGTCGTCCGCCTCCTGCGGCTGCGCGGCCTGCGCCGCCGTCGCGCCCGCGAGCGACGCCCGCTGGAGCGCCTGCCCCGCGTCCGCCGTCTCGACGAGCAGCGTCACCGTGTCGCCCGTGTTGAGCAGCACGGCCTGCTCGTTTTCCGCCGCGCTCAGGCTGTAATAGGTCTGCTCGCCGCGCAGGCGGACGTAGTAGTACGTCGTGCCGCCGATGACCGCCGCGCGGATGTCGTCGACCACACCGGTGCGCTCCGCCGTCTCCGACTGCGTGACCGAAGCGCCGCTGTTCTCGAGCAGCGCGCGGTAGTTTTTCTGGCAGTCCGCAATCGTCGCGCCGGTCGCCACGATCTGGTACTGCGACATGTTGACCATGCCGTACTGCTTGACCAGCCCCGCGTTGTCCTTGAGCGCGACGGTGTACGTCGGCTGTCCCTCGATCATCAGCAGGATGGGGAAGGTGGCGGTGTAGCCCAAATGCTGCACCACGCCCTCCGCGCTCTCCATCGCGGAATACTCCTCCGCACCCGCGATTTCATAAAATTCCGTCTCGCGCGTGCGCAGATTGGTGAAGATAAAGCCGATGTTGGATTCGTCGCTCACGACCGACGTCACGCCGGTGTAGATGTACAGGTCGTTGCCCTTGGGGATGTAGTTGTAGCCCTCGGTGGTCTGCACGACGCCCTTCTGCCCGATGACGGAGTTGAGCCAGCCGTTCTGGTAGCTGCCGTACCAGTCATACTGCTGGATGACGATTTCCGGGCTGTACACGTTGTCGATCCAGTCGGGGATCGCGCCCTGCTCGTAGCGCACGCAGTCGCCCGTGACCGGGTCGACCGTGATGACGCCCTTGACGTCCGTGCCGCTGAACAGCAGGATCTCGTGCTCCAGCACCGGATAGACCCAGCGCGGCTCGCCCGCCTCGGTCAGCTCAAAGCGCGGCTCGCCCAGCATGTCGAACGGAAAGCGGAAGCGGACGTGCCGCAGCAGGTTGTCGTTCAGATAGGCGTTGCGCGAATAGCGGATGCCCTGCTCCAGCCGGACGATCTGCGTGTTCTGCGTCTTCATGTCGACGGTGATGTACGCCGGAATGCCGTCGCCGCGGTTCATCAGCCACTTGACAAAGCCGACGTAATCGAGCGGCTGCACGCGCACCGGCGCGCCCTCCACCGTCACCTGATAGCTGTCGTACAGCTCGTACTGCGACACCTCGTCCACCAGATTGCCGAGCGCGCGGTTGGCCAGCCGCGACGCGCTGTCCTTGTCGAGCAGCGGCACGTTGTCGATCGCCGGCGTGTATTCCTCGATCTGCCTGGGCTGGATGGAGTCGCGCATCATCGACGCATAGCGCTGCGACTGCAAAATCGGGCTGGACAGCAGCGAGAGCGCGCCGAACGCGACCAGACCCACGCCGACAACCGCCAGACACACGCGGCGCAGGTTGACCGCCAGACTGCCCCGGCACAGCACGCCGGTCAGCGCGGCGAGAATGACGAGATTTTCGCCCGCGAAAACCCAGAACTCCCTGCTCTGGATGTTGATCGCGGGCAGCAGGATGTAAAACTGCACGCACAGCTGGAGGACGAACAGCACAGCGGTCAGCACGGCGCGCCCCGCGCCGGTCTTGCCCTGCGGCTGCGGCGCGCGGTTAAAGCGCCGGAAAAACGCCTTCCAGTCCCCCTGCGGCGGACGGTGGCCAAACGGGCTGTTCTGCCCAAAGCTGTTTTGCCCAAATAAGTCGTTTGGATTCATACGTTGCTCCCTTCCGGATTTGTTGCTGCCTCTATCGTACTATAAAAAGACGCGCGCCGCAACCCGTGCAGCGCGCGTCCTCTCATTTGTGTATGATTTCGGCGGTTTACGCGTCCTTTTTGCCGAACAGATCCTTCATCTTGTCGCGGAACGAGCGGCGGCTGGCGTGGTTCTGCGGCGTGTCGCTGTCCTCCAGCTGGCGCAGCAGCTCCTTCTGGCGGTCGCTCAGGTTTTTCGGCACCTCGAGCGTGACCTTGACATACTGGTCGCCGCGCCCGCGCCCGTTGACCATCTGGATGCCCTTGCCGCGCATACGGAAGACGGTGCCCGGCTGCGTGCCCGCCGGCATGGTGTACTCCACCTTGCCGTCCACCGTCGGCACGATCAGCTCGTCGCCGAGGCAGGCCTGCGCATACGAGATGGGCACCTCGCACCAGACGTCGTAGCCGTCGCGCTGGAACAGCGGATGCGGGCGGATGGAGATGGTCACGATGACGTCGCCCGCCGGGCCGCCGTTGGCGCCCGCGCCGCCCTGCCCGCGCAGTGCGACGCTCTGTCCGTCGTCGATGCCCGCCGGGATGGTCACCTTGAGCGTGCGCGAGCGGCGCTCGGTGCCCGTGCCGCGGCATTTCTTACACGGCTTTTTGATGATCTTGCCTGTGCCGCGGCAGTTGGAGCAGGGCGCGGAGGTGGAAAACGCGCCGAACGGCGTGCGCTGCGTCTGCTGCACCGTGCCCGTGCCGTGGCAGGTCGGGCAGGTCTCCGGGGAGGTGCCCTTTTCCGCGCCCGTGCCGCCGCATTCGGTGCACGTCTCGACGCGGTCGATCGTGATCTCCTTCTCGCAGCCGAACGCGGCCTCCTCAAAGCTCAGCACGACCGAGCGGCGGATGGATTCGCCCTGCCGCGGCGCATTCGCGCGGCTCTGGCGCGACGAACCGCCGAACCCGCCGCCGAAAAAGCTGCCGAACAGGTCGCCGAGATCGACGTCGGCAAAGCCGCCGCCGAAGCCGCCGTAGCCGCCCTGTCCCGCGCCGTAGTTCGGATCGACGCCCGCGAAGCCGAACTGGTCGTAGCGCGCGCGCTTCTCCTTGTCGGACAGAATCTCGTAGGCCTCTCCGGCCTCCTTGAATTTGTCCGCGGCCTCCGGGTTGTTTTTATTCAAATCGGGGTGATACTTCTTCGCCAGCTTGCGGTACGCCTTCTTGATCTCGTCATCGGTCGCACCCTTGCTGACGCCGAGCACCTCGTAATAATCTCTTTTATCAGCCATATGCATGACCCTCCTGTACATGTAAGGGGCGAACCGGGGGAACGCCGTGTCGCCGGAACCTCTCGTCCGGCGGCCGCCGGAACGAGCCGGTGTCTCCGCCCGGACAGCCGACAAGGCAGGTTGAAGCCCAACCTGCCTGCCGGTTTCTTATGTCACATCACTTGTCGTCGGAAACATCCTTGAAGTCCGCGTCGTAGTACTGCTCGCCGCCGGCGCCCGTCTGTGCGCCGCCCTGCGCGCCGCCTGCGAAGCCGCTCGCATCCTGCGGGCCCGCCTGCTGGTACATCTTTGCGGAAATCTCCTGGAACTTGCCCATCAGGCTGTCGGACGCCGCCTTGATCGCGTCGGTGTCGGTGCCCTTGAGCGCGTCCTTCACCCTGGTGATCTCGGCCTCGACCGCCGCCTTGTCCGCCGCGTCGATCTTGTCGCCCATCTCGCTGAGCGTGTTCTCGCACTGGAAGACCATCTGCTCCGCGTTGTTGCGGATCTCGACCTGCTCCTTGCGCTTCTTGTCCTCCTCGGCAAAGCGCTCGGCCTCTTCGACCGCCTTGTTGATCTCGTCATCCGACAGGTTGGTGGAGGCGGTGATCGTGATCTTCTGCTCCTTGCCGGTGCCGAGATCCTTTGCGGATACGTTTACAATACCGTTTGCGTCGATATCAAAGGTAACCTC